>JAILIC010000011.1 GCA_024695475.1 Treponema sp. | reverse complement strand
GTACCATTGATTCAGACACTTTACAATAAACTGGTTTTACAGCTGTTTGATTTACATATCAATTGATATATTTGTAAGACTTTAGTTGTCATGCACCAAGTTTATCTAAGAGATCCTTAAACTCATTCATAGGAATTGGCTGCGAATAATAGAAACCTTGAAAATAATCACAGCCTATATTTTTCATTATCTCTGCCATACGTTCTTCTTCAATACCTTCGGCAGTTACTGAAAAATGCATATTCTTAAAAGCGAGGATCATATTAGGTAAAATTTCATCTGGTTCATTGTAATAGTCACGCACTACGCTCATGTCCAGTTTGACATTAATAAACGGACATTTTTTTAAACGTGAAATATTAGAATAGCCTGTTCCATAGTCATCAAGAACAAAATTAAAACCTTTTTCTCGCATGGCATAAATCTGGTTGCGCATAAAATTATCATCTTCGATATTTGCTTCTGTAATTTCAAGATGAATCATATTAAAATCTATACCATACTTTTCAATAATTGCCGCATATCGTTGTGCTAAATCACTTCTCATAAACTGTACAGGAGACAAATTTACATTAATCCAAGAAACGCCACGTTCTGATAAAGCATTGTCTTTGATAAAATGGCAGATTTTTTCAAACACCTGTTCACCAAGCTCATTAATTTTGCCATTTTCTTCAGCAATAGGGATAAACGCCGTAGGCGAAAGGAGATTGCCATCAGTATCGCGGATACGGGCAAGAGCCTCAGCCCCTACAATCTTACCGGAAGTCGCATCAACAAGTGGCTGCAAGAAAACCTCTACAGAATTATTAGTTATCGCATCTTCCAGATACCGCTTCATTGTACTTTCTTTCAACTGTTCAGTGAGTACTTTTTCAGTAATGACCATTGCATCGGTATTTGCCAGATGATCAGCCCTATCCATTGAAGTAGTAAGTGCACTTAATAAAATATCAGAAGATGCAACAGAACCAGCCAAATCGATACATATGTAAGTAGCAGTAAGATACAAATTTACATCAAGATTAAACCATGGGCCTGCAAAGCGATCTTTAATCAGTTGCAGTACTTTATCTATCTGCATATCCCAAGGTCCCATAATAAGAAACCTGCCCCTACGAAGATAAAATATAATGCAATCCTTAAATGTCCGTGACAGATAGTCATTTATCAAAGAAAGTGCAGCATCCATCTGTTCACTACCATAAATATCACGTATAGTCGGATAATTGTGTATGGTAACGCCTAGTACTCGATGAGAAAGATTTCCATTTTTTTCATCAATATAGTTTTGGAATGCGGCGACATTAAAAATGGAACTTCTGTGTTCCAGATAAAACTCTGGATTCTGAAAAGCAAGGTAGACAATTACCACTGCCATAACACAAAATGTATCAAACAGCAATAAATCTGGATATAGTTTTCTAAGAATAATGCCACAGGTCAAAATAAGTTCATATAACAACATGAAAAACCAATTTCTACGTCGTTTTATATTTTTTCTAAACTCAAACAGGCAAAAGAACGAAATAAAAATGTAAAAGATTGCCATATTGTACAAGGTAGTATACAGCGGTCCTTGTTCATATCCATCAACTCCAAAAGTATATATCCACCCTGTCCAAGGACTTAAAACTGCCAATACCGTACAAATAAGATAGGGGCCAAGCAAAAATGCCATAGCAAGTCGACTTTTAAACGGAAACAATTGTAATACACATGCCAGAAACAAAAAAAAGGTAATAATGCGAAGGTAAAAGCACGAAAAATAAACTACGTTAAAAAAATGGACAAGTGCCATCGGAAAAAGATGATACTCTGTATCAACCCAACTAGAAGCAACATTAACAAATACTTCTATACTTTCTACGATGAGCAAAAACAAAAAAATCTGATTTTTCCGTAAAGGCAAGGTAGGCATCGAAAAATAAAAAATCAGGATGAGTGTAATAAACAGTAAGGAAGGTATGGCAAAACTATAATCCCACATTTACTCTCCTGCTAAAAAAAGATTGCAAACAAGTATATCGATATTATACTCCCTACTCCTAAATAACGCCATAGAAAACTTAAGGCAGTCAGCCCTCACTAGTTTGAGAACTGGCTGCCTTAAGTTGTGCATTATTGCTTTGGGGGCATTTCAACAGGTATTTTGGCAAGCAGAATCTTTAAATACAGTGGTTGCAATATCCATATAAGTACATAGCCTATAATCATTGAAATAAGAAGACTATGCCCAAACATGGGCATAAAGTGCAATTGTGGCAAACTCGCTGCTGGTGCACCATTTGCAAGTGCCATCTCAATGCCTTTTTTTGCTCCTAAAAATGCATATCCAACCATTAAAAGCGTTATAATTGGGGTATAAAAAATATCAGAGACAAGTGAGTCCACACAATGAAATGGCATTGTACGTTCTTTGAGTCCCATCTTTTCGCATAAGGCACATCCGATCTTATGAACAGGGATACAAAATCCAATCAAAAGGCTTACGATCGTACTTAAAGCAAAACTGACAAGCCAGGCTTTTGTCTGAAAGTGTCCAGAAAATAGTAAGCCGCACAAAGATAACGCAAAGCTGAGGCTTACTCCCATCAAGATATTCATAATGAGTCCAATTTTTCGCATATGTTCCACCTTATATAATTGAACATTATAAAGCAACTTTGCAGTACTGTCATCTTTTAGTTTAAGTAGTATTAAAAAAAACACCACCTGCACAGTAACGGTGTATCCGTAATGGCAGGTGGTAATAGTATGTAGTATTGAGTCTTTGCTGTACTTTAGTTTAATCCGCCTTTAGCACGAGCCTTAATCAAAGCTTCTTTAAATGCATTAGACGTGATTGTTGCACCAGAAATAATATCTACATCAGCACTTTGCTTTTTTAAGGCATCAGCAACAAGTTTTGGCAAAGCTACATCTCCAATGCCATGGGTTTCGCTTTGTTTTAATATTTTGATGTCTGTCATTTTGCCTGTCATAGTAGTTATCTGTACCTGGATTGCACCACCCATACCCTTATCTGATGTTCCAATATAGGTATTACCAGCTGACGGTGAAGCTGCTTTTTTTGCAATAGGAGTTCCTGCAGCTGATTTAGGAGCATTAGAAAGATTTTTGAGCTCCTCAACCTTTTCGGAATAGGTCAATGTACCAGAAGAACCGCCTCGCTGGCTATAGTATGCCGCTTTGTCAGTCTTTGTACGGTAATTTGTCTCATCACCGGCATACTCTGGCTTTAAGCTTGTATCAGCAGTTGCAATACCTTTTACATCAACAGAAGCTGCTGCACGTCCGGCAATAAAACCGCTTGTAATGACTCGTCCCAGTCCATGTACGTGCATACCACCACTAGATTCCCCTGCTGCAAACAAGGATGGAATGACATTGCCGTCCAGATCGATAACCTGCATATCTTTATTTACACGCAAAGCTGCCAATGTATCGTGTAGGTTTGGTGTTGCCCAACAGGCATAGAATGGACCTTGTTCAATTTTGTGGTCAAGAGAAGTTTTGCCCCAGTCTTCATCTTTGCCTTTGTCTACAAATGAGTTGTAGCGACTGATGGTATCAGCAAGAATCGCTGGATCCATTTTTACATCTTCGTAGTATTTGTTGACCAGTTTTTTTGCAAGTTCTTCAAGTGTATCGGCCTTAAAAGCATAGCCGTTCTCATAATCAACAGCTTTATCCATGTCCCAGTCATTGCGATCTGCAGCAGCTTGGTCAAAAATAGCCCAAAGGGGACCAGTCATAACTTCAGCATTGCCGTCACCATCGCGGTCAATAAATACGCTATTTAAATAGGTGTTTAAAAATTCGTAACTTTGAGGAAATCTGCGAAGTTTACACAAATCTTCATTACCGCATCGTTGTCCGAGCATGTTGACAAGAACAAGGCTTGTGTAATCAGGAGCTACACCTCTACTGCGGAATAAAGCCCAAACCTTACTTTTTTCGTTAAATCCGTTGCCATATCCATATTGACAACCCATACGTGAGACTGGACCAATTGCAGCACCCATGTCTACCATATAACCAGAAAGTGAACCTAATGCGGCTCCAACCTTCATAGCTGCTAATTCACCCGAAGCATCCTGATCAGAAAACGGCATACCTGCAAGACCGTCAAATTCTGGTCCCAGTCGAGGATCAAACATGGTGCGGAAATTCAAATTACCGATGGAACCTCCCGTACAGATAATGACAGCTTTTTTAGCTTTTACATTTACATTTTTCTTTGTGCAGTCAATATTGCCTTCGCTCATAAAGCTCTTTAAAGGTTCTTTTTGTCCTGGCATAATGTGAGGGGTATATGATGCCTGAATACCAATAACTTTACCACCGTTAGGCTCTCGATAAATGGTATCCATGTGGTAATTCATAAGGAATTTTCCACCTTTTTTTCGTAAGCTTTCTTCAAGTGGTCGGGTAACACCAATTCCATTGTTTTTTGTACCGGTAATATCATTTTCCCATTTTGTAGCATCAACATAAGTCATACGGGCAACACCATCTGCGTCATAACCGCCATCACGGTAGTAGCCTCGAATCATTGGTTCAATATCCTGTACAATTATACCCTCACTAAGAATAAACTCATAACATTCGCGCATGCTATTTGCAACCGAGCGGACATATACAGGATCGTTAAAGCGTGAATCCAAATCAGATCGTGTATGGTCATAATAATATAAGTCTGCAGAGTCTTCTATTCCAGCAGCTTGCTGTGAAGAAGTACTGCCACCAGAGTGAAGTTGTCCTTCTGAAACAGAGGCATGTCCACCACAATCATAGTTTGCTTCTACAACAAGTACACTCGCACCATCGGTAATGGCTTTTAATCCAGCCGGAAGTCCAGATCCTCCAGCACCAATGACAACGATGTCAGCTTCATAGTCCCATTTTACATCTTTGGCGTTGACAATTGGACCTGATTTTTGTTTGGAACATGAACCAAACAAACCAACAACTGCACAGACAGCAAAACTTATCAAAGCATTTTTGAGTAAGCGTCTTTTTTTTGAGAGTTTCATTTCATCCTCCTTTTTATATATGCGGAAGATCTAATACGGAGATGCTCGATTGCATAAAGGGTATTAAATCTGGCTATGAGATTTAAAAACAAAAAAGGTCATAGAGAATGCACAGGACTTCCCTGCATTTTCTATGACCTCTTCGTCACGTATATGCTTAATTCTATATATAAATTGTTCCACTGTCAAGGAATGTTCTCCTAAGAAAGGCTCTGGGCATATCTCGAAATACCCAGAGTCTAAAAACGGCTGAGTCAAGGCTTTTAGCGAAGCATGCCTTGACCAGACGTATTCATTTTAATTATTTGTTTTTAGATAGTCTTATAGGAATCACATAAAGAGGTTCAATATCAGCAATACTACAAAGCCTACAGCCCAAGCAATTGTAGTAGAAATTGACCATACTCTTATTTGTTCTTTTGTTTCGCTGATGCCACTGAGGCGATTTACAACCCAGTAGAAACTATCATTGAAATATGAGAAGAAAAGAGAACCTGTACAAGCAGCAAGTGCTCCCAATACCATATTACCGCCAGCTGCAGCAACAATTGGAGCAGTGATACCTGCAGCGGTAACCATGGCGACGGTACCTGAGCCCTGAACAAAACGTACTAATGTTGCGATGATAAAAGGCAACAAAATGACAGGTAAATGGGTTGCTGCAATACCATTTGCAATGTAAGCACCTACACCTGCATCTTTTATGATCTGTCCAAGAGATCCCCCACCTCCGGTAACCAAAATGATAATACCGGCGCTCTTGATGCTTGTTTCAAGTGATTTGATGACATCTTCTCTATCACGTGTGCCAGTAAGTGTATAAATGGCAACAATGACACCGATTAAAACAGCGATTACTGGAGTACCAACAAAGTAAATGACATTAGCAGCAGTTCCCGTTACTTTGAGCGCACTTAATACCGTATTAAGCAAAATAAGTACTACAGGCAATACCAATGGAAAAAATGACTTAAATGCTGATGGAATTTCTTTTTCTGTATCAGCATTTGCAGATCCTATTTGAGCGGTCGCATAGTCTGCACGTACCCATTCTCCCTCAGCATTACCTGGCAGCTGATAAATGCGTTTGCCTAACCATTTACCATAAAACATAGTTGCTAATACCATAGGAATTGAGACTATCAGTCCTAAAAGCAAAAACTGACCAACATCAATCTGGAATGTACCTGCTACTCCCAGTGGACCTGGTGTTGGAGGTACGAGAGAGTGTGTAATGACCAATCCTCCAGCAAGTGCGACACTCAAAGCTACCATAGATTTTTTAGTTTCTTTTGACAGAGCTTTGGCAAGTGGAGACAGAATTACAAACCCGGAGTCACAAAAAATAGCAATAGAAACAATATATCCGGTAACTGCCATTGCCAGTTCTTCATGTCCTTTACCAAAGACTTTAAGGAAGGTTCTAGCCATTCGTTCAGCAGCGCCAGATTCTTCAAAAATCTGACCAAGCATGACGCCCAAGCCGATAATGATTCCTATGCTTCCTAAAGTACCTCCAAAACCTTTTGTAATTGCTCCGGCGACAGCATTAGGTGCCATACCTCCAGCCAGACCAATTATACAGGAAGCAATAATCAAGGCAATAAAAACGTGGATTTTCGTTTTTAAGATTAACAGGATGAGTGCTAAAAGCCCTATCCCTAGTCCAATGAGCATTTGAGCTCCTGAAATACCTTCCATAAGTTCCTCCTTTTTTTTGAACTTAATTAACTTATCATCACCGGCGTGTATGGGCGTATACAACCGGTTATTTATAATTTGGAGCGTATTTTGCAGCGAGGCGGATAGCTTCTATCATGCTGACTTCACTTACGATACCCTGTCCTGCGATATCCATAGCTGTTCCATGGTCAACAGAAGTACGTAAAATTGGCATGCCTCCTGTTATTGATATAGTCCGTTCAAAATCAAGTGTTTTTGTAGCAATATGCCCTTGATCATGATACAGGGAGAGCACACTGTTATATTTTCCAATGAGTGCCTGATGAAATACTGAATCTGCACCTATAGGACCTGCAACGTTATAGCCTTGCTTTTGTAATTCTTCTACCGCTGGAGTGACTTGAGTTACTTCTTCGTTGCCAAAAAGACCGTGTTCCCCACTATGGGGATTTAGACCTGCGATGGCCATTGTACCATCGGTAATACCCAGCTTTTTTAGTACCTCAAGACATCGTTTTACATAGTCGATAATTCTTTCTTTGGTAACAAGTTTACAAGCCTCTGCGAGTGATACATGTCGTGTTAAAAAGAACACTCTCATATTTCTGACTTCAAACATAGTCAGTGGGTCTTTTGTTTTGGTTAACGCACCAAATATTTCGGTATGTCCGATAAAAGGAATATTACCTGCTTTAAGGGCTTCTTTATTGATTGGTGTAGTTGCTACAGCTGCAACTTTACGTTTCATAGCAAGCTCGACACTTTTTTCGATATAGGCGTATGCGGCTTTGCCACACATGCCGCTTACTTGGCCAATCTTAAATTGGGTCATATCAATGTTATCTAAATCGATAAGATTAATGGTTCCGTAATCCCATTTTCCTTCTGATGGATCGGTGATTGTATGTATGGTAAGTGGTGCTTTTACGATTTGTATAGCATTTTCCATAATTTTTTTGTCGCCGACGACGACACATCGGGCAATGTCAAAAGTGCCTTTATCTGCAATTGATTTAGCAACAATTTCTGGTCCTACCCCGGCAGGATCTCCAATTGGTACTGCAATTAATGGTTTTTCCATAGTTTCTCCTTATCTTATATATGGGTCTTTAAGTACGAAATACAATCTTTTAAAGCGTATTTATCGCCTGCCATGCCGCCTTTGGTGATAATTTTTAATCCGGAATATGCTCCTCCGCATAGTTCGCCGTAAGCGGCAAGTGGCAGTACTTCGTTATGAAGTTTTATACAAGTGACATTGAGAGCTTTACAGACAGCTACCGTTATGTCTCCTCCGCTTGTATAGATTGCTTTTATCTCTTTATTTTTTTCTAGAATTTTGATGACACTCTCTGCAAAAGCGTTGTTTATGATTTCTGATAACTCTTCTACCGTACGTTTTTGTTCTGCAGCAAGCTTATTAAGATCAACTCGCTTGTTGCTTTCAATGCCTGAACCTATGATTGCAAAAACTTTATACTTTGCTTTATTTTCAATTATCTGATTTACAATGAGATTTATTTCATTGTTTCGTTCTGTTTTATCTGCCACCAATTTATTTGTCTGTAATGTGATGGCATAGATGTCAGGAGCTGGAATGACTTCATCTACCTGCATTTTTGCGACAGCGTTTACACTTCCTATAACTATTAAAACGGAGCCTGTGTCATCTTTTACTCGGGGAACTATCTTTTTTTTGACTACTGTTGTGGTAAAGGGGCCTGGTCCTACAGTTATAAATGGTACATGACTGTCGATGCCTGCGCTTGCAATAAGTTCAAGATCGTCATCGGTGGTACAATCAAATAGGAGTATGCGATTACCGCTTTGTACTAAATGGATAATTTCCTTCGTGACAGCGTCTTTACCCTGTACAAGGATATTCATGTTGATTGATGCAACATGGTACTTGGATTGATTTTTAAAGATGCTTTCAACTGATGGCGTAGTAATTGGGTTTTTAGGATCGTTAGCGGCACTGGTTTTGTGTAGTGGAATGGAATTGACCAGCATGTAACCACCGCAAACAATTCTTCCGGAGGAAGGAAAACAGGGGGCTACCAGTGCGACATACTCTTTACCTAAAGCATCCAGCATAGCATCAGTTTCTTGTCCGAGATTACCACGCAGCGTACTGTCGATACGTTTTGCAAAAACTTGTGTGTCTTTAGTTCTGAGTTGTTTTGTGGCATTAAATACACGTTCATAGGCTTCTGTGGCAGGTCGGCTTCGGCTGTCTGTGGGATACAAGATGCAGTCACTGTTTTTATCACAGGCTTCTAGATCTGGTGTTATATTCAGGATAGTATCTGCTGAGTATCCAGCTTTATGCAATAAAACTCCTGTTGCATTTGCTCCTGTCAAATCGTCAGCAATTATCAGACACTGTGCCATTTTGTTACCTCAGCAGACTTGTAATATGTTGATATTTCTTTGTTTGATTATTTCTTTTTCTTCATCAGAAAAAGTCATATCTGTGATAATTCCGTTGTAGACTTCGCAGCCGTTTATTTTTAGTAGCGCTTTGCGGTGAAACTTATCACTGTCTGCTACCAGGTATGTTTTAGTACAGATGCTTGTAATTTGTTGCTTAAGTGCTATTTTTTCAGGTGTTGGTGTCAGATGATTAAAATTACTGTCTATTGCACCTGCTCCTATAAACGCGATGTCTAGACAGAAGTTTTTAACCATATCCGTGGTAAAGTTACCAATAACGCAACCTGTTGACTTTTGTAGTAGTCCACCACACATATATACGGTAATAGGTGTGTTTATCAAGAAATGAGCAATCTGTATGTCATCAGTTATGACGGTAATATTTGCTATTTGTGTTATAAGTCTGGCAATTTGATATGTAGTGGTACCTGCATCAAGAAAAACCGTATCGTTCGGTTTGATGAGTGATATGGCATATTCTGCAATCTTCTTTTTTGCCTCGGCATTGGCTATTTGTTTGTCGAAGTAAGGAATTTCTGATTTTATTATGGCTCCACCATAACAGCGATCTACAAGACCTTTTTTTTTGAGTGTTTCCAGATCGCGACGTATGGTCATTGAACTTACGTCTAAATCTTTTGCAAGGGAATCAACCTGTACTTTGCCAGTTTTTTGAATTTGTTCAATAATGTACTTTTCTCTATCTATAATCATTTTTTAACATAAAACAACATTAAAATGTTTAGTATTGTTCGATTAACCTCTTTTATATGTTCGATGTTACATCTGTATTTTTGGTTTGTCAAATTTTTTGTGTAAAGGGCATAAAAACGATACTCATAGGGAAAATTATTTAATTATCACTAAAAAATGTTAAAAAATACTACAAAAGTAATCGATTAATTTTTTGTAATATGCTAGTATCTAAATGTATATAATAAATACTGAAGAAGTTTTATAAAAATTAAAGATGGAGGAACCTTCATGTTCAAAAAGATCATGGGTGCTGTTGCCGTTATTGAGAAGTACTTATTGGCAATTACAATGGCAGTCACCCTTGCATTCACCTTTGCAAACGTTATCGGCAGATTTGTTTTTAACCACTCGCTTGCTTTTGCTGATGAACTTGTTATTGCACTATTTGTTTTTGTTTCGCTGATGGGGGCTGCCCTTTGTGCCAGAGAAGACAACGGTCTTATTGGTCTGGCTTTGTTTTCGAGTCGTCTTACTGGCAGTAAAAAGATGATGCAAAAGCTTCTTTCGGGCATTGTAAGTATTTTCTACTGTGTGGTTCTTACTTGGCAGGGATTTATACGTATGGTTTCTAGTATGCAACAAGGAGAACATACTTTTGTCATGCATCTCCCCCGCTGGATTTTCTGGTCATTCATTCCTATTTGTGGTGTTTGTTTAATCCTTCATTTTATTGAAAATCTCTCTAACTTTCTGTCAACAAAAAAGAATGAGGAGGTTTGTCAATGATTACCGCTATTTTATTTGCTGTCTTTTTTATATTACTTATTGCTGATGTGCCTATCGCTATTTGTCTTGGAGCCTCTTCCCTTGCAGCTATTCTTACTGCGGGGCAAAAGCTTTCTGTCGTTGCTGTAAATACCTATTCCGGTATCAGCAAAACGCTGCTGCTTGCTATTCCTTTTTTTGTGCTTGCTGGCAATATTATGGCAAAAGCTGGTATTTCAAAACGTTTGATTGCTTTTGTAAATGCCTGTATTGGTCATACTCGTGGCGGTATTGCCATTGTCTGTGTTATCGTATCATGTCTTTTTGGTGCGATTTCTGGTTCAGGGCCTGCAACCGTTGCAGCTTTAGGTGCGATTTTGATACCAGCTATGATTGAAGCGGGCTTTTCTGCTCCGTTTGCTACAGCTCTTATGGCAGCTTCTAGCTCTATAGCTATTATCATTCCTCCAAGTATTGCGTATGTTGTCTATGCTTCCATTACAGGTGATGATGTTGGTAAGCTTTTTATGGCTGGTATTATCCCTGGCGTATTGGTAGGAGCTGCTTTGATTGCAGTTGTCCTTATCGAAGTGCATCGTAAAAATATTCAGTCCGTAAAACCGCGATCCAGTGCAAAGGAAAGATGGGATGCATTTAAGGATGCTTTTTGGGCTTTCCTTATGCCTGTTATTATCTTGGGTGGTATTTATGGTGGTGTATTTACTCCAACTGAGGCAGCCGCTGTGGCCGCTGTGTATGGACTTATTGTTGGTATGTTCATTTACCGAGAGGTAAGTTTACGTGATATGGCTCGTATTCTTGTTGAGTCAGCAAAAACTACCGGTAGTATTATGTTCATCATTGGTTCTGCTACTCTATTCTCTTATGTATGTACGCTTTTTGGTATTTCTGCTGCAGCGGAGCGTTTACTTGCTACAGTTGCAACTAATAAGGTTGTCTTCCTGTTTGTTATTAATATCATTTTCTTGATTGCAGGATGCTTTATCGATGCAAACAGTGCCATGTACATTTTTATTCCAGTTATGATACCTGTTTGTCGTATGCTCGGTTTTAATCCTATTGTATTTGGTATTATTGCTACGGTTAACCTTGCGATCGGTCAGGTTACTCCTCCAGTTGGTATCAATCTTTTTGTTGCTATTAGCTTAAAGATTAAAAATGCAACAAGGGTTACGTTGCCACAAATATCACATGCTGTGATTCCTATGATTATTGCAAGTATTGTGGTTCTGATTGGATATACCTATTGGCCTCATGCTTCTGTTGCCGTACAAAAAGCAAACTCGATTGCCGGTGATGGTAGTCAAATTGCAATTTATGATAGTGAGCAATATGATCCAGCAAAGGATGCTGCACCAGCAACTGTAGAATGGAAACCTATGACTTGGCATTTTGCTTGTTCTCCAGGTGAGACCTGCACATGGGCAAAGGCTGGTCGCTACTTTGCGGCTCTTATGAAGGAGTCTACAGGAGGCAAAGTAACGGTATTAGTAGATGGTTTTTCTGATCAGCTGACAAATGGTAGTCAGCCTGATGGTATTGCAGCCTTGCGTGAGGGGGATCCAATCCAACTTTCAATGCATTCTAACTTGATTTACTCTGCCTTGGATGATCGTTTTAACGTAGTATCATTACCATATATTTATGACAGCTACGAAGATGCTGATGCTAAGTTTGACGGTGAAGCTGGTCTGATGTTAAAAGAAATTTTAGAGGGGCTCAACTTACACTGTTTTGGTATTGCAGAAAATGGATTTAGACAACTTACCAATTCCCGTCGTCCTATTAAGAGCGTAAGTGATCTTGCTGGTTTAAAGATTCGTGTTGCTGGAAGTAATCTTTTAATGCAGGCATATCGTGCTTGGGGTGCAAATGCTACTAATATGAACTGGTCAGAAACGTATACTGCTTTACAGCAAAATACGGTTGAAGGTCAGGAAAACCCACTGCCTTCAATTGCATCTGCTTCTGTACAGAGTGTACAAAAGTACATTTCTCTTTGGAATGCCTATTACGATTGTTTGTTCTTCTGTATGAATGGTGATGTGTATAATGCATTAAGTGATGAACAAAAACGTATCGTGGATGAAAACGCTCAGAAGGCTGTTGATTATGAACGAGCTATCAATCGCTATGAGTGTGAAGAATTGATTAAAGATTGGAAAGCAAATAATATCATTACAGTTGTTGAAACTGAAGAAATTGATACAGAGAGCTTCCGTCAGGCAACTGCAGGTGTAGCTGATTGGTACAAAAAACAGTTGTTGGCTAATGGTCACGATGCCGCATCTGTTGAAAAGCTCATTTCAGCTTTTACTGAATAACTTTAATAAAAACAAAAAAAGGCAGTGTCCCAACAGGATACTGCCTTTTTTTATGTTGCCTAAAGATTTCTATTGCTAGTTTTGGTGTGCTGCATTAGTACCAGCAATACGACCAAATACACAGAAATCTACAATAGCATTACCACCTAAGCGGTTAGCTCCATGAATATTACCTGTGATTTCACCGGCACAATACAAGCCCTTGATTATGCTGCCATCTTCACGAAGTGCATGAGTTGATTCATCAATATCAACACCACCCATGGTATGATGTGCTGCAGGTTTACGTGGATAAGCATACCATGGTCCAGTTACCAGTTTCTTGGTAAAAGTGATACGCCCAAATGGATCTTTAGCTTTTTCATCAACATAACTGTTAAAATCATCAACTGTTTTCTGAAGTACAACAGGATCCATGTTTAGAGTTTTTGCAAGTTCTGCCAATGTAGGGGCACTGACATAACCAGCAAGATGATTATCAAGATAGTATGCAGGGGCTTTACCGCCAAGAGTTCTTCCCTTTGCTGGATCTGGTACGGCATCAGCACTAAAAAGTTGATACATTAAGCCTTCTGGTTGAGCGATGATAGCAAGAGACATTTCATCTCGACGTCCATCTTCACGAACAAAACGCTGTCCATTTTTGTTAATATACATACTTGCACTGTATGTAAGTGTTATATCACTTGTTGCGCCTGTCCACGGATTTGCATATGGTAAAAGTTGTATTTGATCCATATTGATGAGGTGAGCTCCAGCATCTTGAACCATGCGGATACCATCTCCGGTAACACCAGGCATATTCGTTGTAATAACTTTGTCACTTAAATCAGGCCATTTATCACTCTGGCAATATTTCATACGAAGGTCAACATTACCTGCAAAACCGCCAGTTGCCATAATGACACCTTTTGTAGCATGCAAAGTTACTTTATTACCTTTACGACCAACCGCATTAACACCCGTAACCTCACCATTTTCTACAATAAGGCTTTTACCTTCGGTATCAGTAAGAATAGTAATTTTATCATTACGTTGTGCAAGTGTATCACGGAATGCTTGGATATATCCTGTTCCATTTGGAGTTGTTGCAGTATGGGTACGCATATATAAAGAACCACTTGCAGAATTGATTTGATCTACAAATTTCATTCCCATACTTTCAAGCCACTTTAATGTTGGATATGCATTTTGTGCATAGAAGAGTACCATCTTAAGATCTCCAACTTTATCACCGCCATTCCATGTTTGCAGTGCAAACCACTCAGGACTATCAAAGACTTTTTTATTGGTATTTTTATATGCAGCAAATTGCTTGCGAACTGTATTCTGTACCTGTGCATGTATTTCACTTACAGGAGTTTCAGCAAGTGCTGCTTCAATAAGAGGATCAAGGCTACTCTTGATATCAGCATTATCTTGCATGGCTGGATCAGGACAGTTAAAAATACCGCCAGATACAATTGCATTACCACCTAAAAAACCCATTTTTTCAATGAGGATAACATGAGCACCAGCTTCTGTAGCTGATACTGCAGCTGCAAGACCTGCACCACCACCACCGACAATAACTACATCTGTAGTCAGTTCTTCATCTTTTGGTTTTGGAGCTTCAATCTTTTTCAGGTTGTCAGTTTTCATGCCTGCATTTTTCATACAGGTGATAACTCCATTCATAATAGCACGACTCGTTACAGATGCACCTGAAACAACTTCAACATTTGGAGTTTGTGATTTGACAATTCTTTCTGGGATAACTTCGATTGCATATCCACCAACCCCTTCAGTTTCATAGTTGTGTGTTATTTCTACGGCTTTTATGATGCCTTTCTCAAGTTCAACCTCCATATCGATTGGACCATAAAGCCCCTGTGTTGTTACAGTGTAAGAACCTGTTGGTTTCTTAGCACAACCTATCATAGTCAAAGAAACAAAGACTGTGATAGCAACAACAAATTTACTTAATAGTTTCATATTATACTCCTTACATATGATAACTACAGTATAAGTCTGCTTACTGGAAAAGTCCATCTTTTTGTATTAACGTTAACCTTGTTAAAATAGAAAAATAGCCATATTTACTCAGATTTTAGGTATAAAACTACAAAAAAATTTGACAAGTATGATTAACAGGATTAACATTAATCCAATGGCAGTAACCTTATCTGATATTGCTGAAAAAGCAGGATGCTCAATTAATACCGTCTCTCGTGTCATGCGTGGGGATACTCGTATCAGTAAAGCAACCTGTAAAAAAGTAAACGATATTGTAGAATCTCTTGGATATGTACCTAATTACGCAGCAAGTAGTATGCGGTCGAAAGAAACACATATTCTTGGTGTGCTTTCTGCAGATTCTTCAAACCCATTCTTTGCAGAGCTCATTCTTGGCATAGAAGAGACAGCACGAAAAAATGGCTATCATATCCTTCTTATGAATACCGAAGAATCACAACAAAATGAGTGTGAAGCTTTGCGTACTCTTACAGGACGGCATGTAGACGGACTCATTAGTATACCACTCTACAATAACAAGGAAACAACACAGCTCTACCAAAATCTTCCTATGCCGTTTATTTTTGCAGGACGTAAAGTACTTGGATTAGAAAATCATTCCATATTGCATAAAGATAATGAAAGTACTCGAGAAATTGTGCAGTATTTAGTAGATAGTGGACATAGTCGAATTTTGTATATTACAGGACCTGAGTCTATCAGCAACTCTCTTGATCGTCTTACCGGATATATGACCGCATTAAAAGAAAACAATATTGTCCCTGATAAATCACTCATCATAGAAACAAAAGGTCATATTGATGACGGATACAGTGCTCTTAATCAGGCTCTTAAGCTGCAAAAAGGTTTTACTGCCGTAGTGTGCTTTAACGACCTTATAGCTATGGGTGCACTCAAAGCTTTGTATGAAAATGATTTGTCGGTCCCTGAAGATATCGAAGTGTTTGGTTTTGATAATCTTGATATTTCACAATATATGCAGCCACGACTTAGTACCGTTGATGTTCCAAAATATCGATTAGGTGAAGAAGCTGTTAATGAATTGCTGCGCCATATTAAAGATAGAGATCTACCGTACGAGACAAAGATTCTTGATACGCGATTAGTATTTCGGGAGTCCACAAAAAGGACTCATCGTTTCATGAAAAAAAAGTAGGAGGAAACTTTCATGAAAAAAATGATTACAAGTGTTGTCTGCTCCATTCTTTTGATGGGTGGCTGTCTCTCAACGGCTTTTGCAGGTGGAAAAAAGGAGGCTGGTGATAAACCTGTAGAAGTAACATTCTGGTCTTTGTTTACCGGAGGTGACGGGGAATTCTTTAATGCTATGGTTGATGAATTTAACCGTACACATACTGATATTGTTTTGAAGGCTGATCCTGCAAAATACACCGATTACTACACAAAATTAACTACTGCATTAGCAAGTAAAAATGCACCAGATGTTGTTGTTATACATCGCGATAGTATGTTGCCTTATGTAAATAGTGGCGCTCTTTATCCACTTGATGAACTACTCGCCGGTAATCAGGATGAAGTAAAAGATTTTGTTCCTGCTGCAATTGATCCATGTCGTTTTAATGGTAAGCTTTATTCATTGCCACTGGATGTCCATCCGCTCATCATGTATTACAATAAAGATTTACTGGCAAAAGCAGGTATAACAAAAATACCAGCTTCATATGCAGAATTGATGGCTGCAGCTCAGAGTGTTCAGGAAAAAACTGGTGCAGTTGGTCTTGATATGGATAATACTACAGCCACCTATAAAGCTTACACACTCACCCGCTCCTTTATTTCTGGAATGGGACAATTAGGAGGCAATCTCCTTACAGCTGATAACAAAAAAGCTGCTTTCAACAATGAAAAAGGCTTAAAAGTTGTCCAAGATCTTATAGACAGTGTAAATAAATACAAAGTTACACCTAAAGGCTATGACTATGATACCGCTATGGCAGACTTCCGTTTAGGTAAAGCAGCTTTCTATTTTAACGGAGTTTGGACAACTGGTACAATGGAAGGTCAGTCCGATTTAAACTTTGGTGCAACTCCATTCCCAGCTTTGTGGGGTAAGCCAGGTGCATGGGCAGATTCTCATACTTTGGCAATCCCAGTACAAAAAAAGATGGATCCTGTAAAACTCGAAGCTGCAAAGACCTTTATTCTTTGGATGACCGCTCATGCTGACATGTGGGCAAAAGCAGGACACATACCTACCCGACTTTCTGTACGTACAAAAGATTCTTTCAAAGCTCTTGCATATCGTGCAGATTATGTAACAGCTGTTGACTCTGTTATTGCTGCTCCAAAAACACCTGCTTGGCCTCAGATTTATGACAATCTTTCTGATCTTCTTGAAGCTGCTGTCGCAAACAATCAGTCAGCTCAACAAGCTCTAGATGCAATGGAACAAAAAGTTAACGAAATTCTCGCTCAGTACTAACAATCTATGACAGGGATTCTCAGTCCAGCACATACAACATGCCATGAGATCCCTGTCATTTTCTTGCTATGGAGTAAATAATGATACCTGGTAATTCAGATACAAGGGATGGCTTACTGTTTTGTATGCCATTCTTTATAGCCTTTGCACTTTTTCTTATATTCCCGATGTTCTTTGGTTTTTTTATCAGCTTTTTCGATTGGGATATACTTTCTACAAGAAAATGGATAGGACTTGGAAATTATATCGCACTATTTAAGGATACTACGTTTTATTCAAGTCTCTGGCATACTTTACTATTTGTACTCATATCAACTCCATTGTTACTCGTAATAGGGTTTCTTATGGCCCTTTGCATAACATCCAAATCAAAAATAAAAGGTATTGCTGAAAATGTTTTTTTTATTCCCTATGTACTTTCTATAACAGTTATAGGTACGCTCTGGGCATGGATATTCCAAAAAAACTATGGAATTCTTAATAAAGTACTTCACCTTTTGGGAATTAATCCCGTTGGTTGGCTTACAGAACCTATGCCTGCAATGTGGTCAATTATAATAACAACTATTTGGTGGACTGCAGGCTTTAATATGATTCTTTTTTCTGCAGGTATAAAACAGATTTCTGATGAAATTTTTGATGCTGCCAAAATTGACGGCGCTTCTTATCTACAGACTGTGTTTCATATCATTATACCGCTTGAACGTCCAACAACGGTACTTTGCCTTATTTTGCAAATAATTGCTTCGTTTAATATATTTGGACAGGTATATGTTATGACCGGAGGCGGACCTCATGGCTCAACACGTGTGCTTGTGCAGTATATATATGAAACAGGCTTTAAATACTTTCGCATGGGGTACTCCTCTGCTATGGCATATATACTTTTCTTTATCATTCTTATCATTTCGCTGATCCAGTATAAAGTATTAGCACCGGAGAAAAAATGAAAAAGCAGTATCTTATCAACTTCTTATTTATTTGTATTATTGGTATTTGGCTTTTTCCTCTTTTATGGCTGGTAGTAACGTCATTACAACAAGAAAAAGATGTTATGTCTTCGGCTATTCAATTATTTCCACGCCATCCAACTTTTTATAATTACATAAAAGCCTTTTCATCAACACAAATACTTGTATGGTTGGCAAACTCCTTTATTGTGTCTTTTGTTACCACGTTGGCAACTATTATTTTAGATGTACCAATAGCGTATGCATTTGCCCGTATTAGATTTGCAGGTCGTACCATTCTTTTTTGGCTGGTAATGGCAGCCATGATGATTCCTTTTCAAGTCATTATCATTCCGTTGTATACGCAATTTAATAGCTATGGTATCCTCAACACATTGGCAGCCGTATTATTACCGCGTCTTGCAATGCCTATTGGCGTATTTATCATTAAACAATTTTATGAAGATATTCCCTATGCCATTGAAGAAGCTGCTTTTATAGATGGAGCCAATCGCTTTCAGACATTCTTTCGTATAATGGTTCCTCTTGGAAAAGCTGCAATTGTAACAACAATTATCATTTCATTTATTAATGCATGGAATGATTTTCTCTGGCCACTTATCGCAGTAAATGAATCCATTAAATATACCATAACTGTCGGTATTGCAAATTTTCAAGGCACAAGAGGTACCGAGTACGCCATGATTATGGCTGGTGCTGCCATTGCCTCAATTCCGCAATTTATATTTTTTGGTTTGTTTAGAAAGCAAATTGCTGCGGGCTTAGCAGCAACAGGTATAAAGGGGTAATTTATGAATCATACAGGTACTGTAACATGCACCCAACTCACTGATGCCCTTAACGTTTACATAATGGATTGGCAGATATCAGAAGCAACAAGTGTACGTTTGACATTTTCAGTTACTATCCCCTATAACAATCCCGAACTTTTTATACCTGCTGTCTACTATCGAGAAAATAACTGTGGTACAGGGGCCTTTGTACAAGGTCCATATCAAAAAGGACTTTACATAGCAGAAGACAGAACTCCGTTGCCTGGCTGTCTCATTTTACATCAGGCACATTGCTATACCGCATTTTGTCTTGATATTGCAACCTGTACAAAACTCTCAGCAAGCATTGGTATACAAGAAGTCGATGACACCTGCCAAATTACAGTACAATTACCCGTAAAGGAACTCCCTTATTCTTATCAGGGAAAAACACGTACAATATCTCCAGCAGAAACAACAACCAGTTTTGACTGCCAACACATACAACGCAAACTGTACAGTTATACCAAAACATATACTACAACAGATGCAAATACATTATTTTTGTTTTACCGTGAATTTACACAGTCTGTACTGCCACATTTAAAAGAGCAGGAGACTGTTACTAACAGCTATCTTTCATGGGATGATTGGTATAGTTTAAAACTTGCTCATCTTAAGTATCTTGTAGATAGTACTGATACCTACAGTTGGATACGAATGGGCAAAAACAACGGTGTATTACAAAACATCTATGAATATACCGGTGCTTCATTTTTGGTCAAAAGCATCGAAGGTGCATGGATTTTTGCACAAAATAATGATATTGACACTGCAGAAAAGATAGGACAGTTTTTTTTACAGGCTGAAGCATCAGAAAAAAATGGCATTTACCGTGATAATTATGATATCCAAAATAACCAATGGGGTGGCTATCTTGGCATTTCTGAAAATAATACATACAAAAATCTGGTAAATGCCCGCTGTAATGGTGAAGCTATGCTCGCCTATATTAAACTGTATGAAACATGCAAAAAACAGGGCAAAGACATTGCTGCATTTATACAATTACCAAAACGTGTTGCACAGTTTTATGTGCAGCATCAATTACCCGATGGCAATTTTGGCAGATGGTGGACTCCTGCTGGGGAAGCTGTAAATACAAAGGGAACAAACGGAGCGTATATCGTCTCATTTCTTATAGCTTTATTGCCACATGTTAACGGAGCAGAAAAAACAGCCATTGAAAATGCCATACACAAAAGCGCTGAGTATTATCATCATGTAATAGATCAAGCTGACTATTATGGCGATACACTTGATGCAGATGCTTTTGACAAGGAATCTGCAGCCGTGTTATTACGCGAAAGTCTAGATATGTATACATTTACTAAAGAGAGGCGCTATCTTGATGATAGTATTAAGGCAGCTCATTTTATATACACTTGGATGTGGCTTTATGATATAGCATTCCCTAAAGAAACTCCTCTTGCACAAGCTCACTATAAAACTACAGGAATGACTTCTGTTTCTGTAGCACATCATCATCATGACTTTTATGGCATGTATCTTGCACGAGATTTCTTACGTCTCTATCGTTTTACTAATGATCAGTTCTATAAGGACAACGCACTACTGATGATGCAAGCTTGTCGCCAACTCATTGCCTGTCCTCACGACTCATTAGGTCGTACTTCTCAGCTGTATGGCTGGCAGCCTGAACAAATGAACTATACATCTTGGGACTACTTTGATCGAGCTGACCACCAAAAAGGCTGGTATGATATCTGTGTTGCGTGGGTACCGGTTCTTACACTTGGTGCTTATCTACAAATACTTGACGAAAACGGCTCTCAAATACTTCCTGAGTAAACTAAAGTATCATTTGCCCTCTTGACAGTTAGCCTATGCTATCGTAACATAACATCGTTATGCTAATACACTCATGAGATACTGCATTGGCCACTGTAGTACTTACGATGGAGTTTTATGAAAATCGCAAAAATAAATGAATGTTTTAAACGCTTTGGGGAGCTATTAGTTACCTATCGTTGGATTTGGATGTTTACCATGCTTGCTATAACCATTTTTTGCTGTGCAGGCTTGAGTAAACTCAAATTGGTAAATGATGAAGAATCCTGGTTTGATAATTGGGAACAAGTAAAAAAGAATCAGGATCATTTTGAAGATATTTTTGGGAGTACTGATTCTGTCATGGCCCACATTACAGCTGATAATGTGTTTGATCCTGAAGTGTTAGATATGATTAAACGTCTTGGTGATGCATTGCTAGAAAATGTGCCATATGCTTCGAGTGTTACATCTTTGATGGATCTTGAAATTCCAATCGGTACAGAAGATGGTTTTGAGGTTGCTAATCCCTTTGAAGATGGAATTCCTTCTGATCCTATTGAGCTCCAGAAAAAAAAGAATTTTATACTGAGTCGTGAATCATTGGTGAATAATTTGGTCAGTGATGATGCAAAAGAAACCTGGCTCATCTTAAATCTGGAACATTATTCAGAGACACTTGAAGAAGCAATGAATCTTATTACGCCTCCGGCAATGGAAGTATTTAATCGCCCAGAGTTTGTTTCAGATGCATATATTATACGTCCAGCTGGTTTTTCCTATACAGAATTTGAGGAGAACAAGGCAACCGAAGAACAAATGGTGAGTCGTATTGCCATAGGTTTTTGTGTAATGGTTATTTGTCTCATCATTTTTATACGATCACTACGGGGTGTTATTGTACCAGCAATTGCAACGGTAGGAGCAATTTGTTCAACTTTGGGTGCCTCCGCTTGGATGGGAATTGAAGGCAATCCCTCTATGTTAATTTTAACTGCGTTACTTTCAATGGCACTTGCTGTTGGATATGCAGTTCATTATATCAATTCATTCAAACTACATTTTAGACAAACTGGAAATCGTAGGCAGTCAATTATTCTTGGTGTACAGGATTCTGGTTGGGCCCTACTCTTTACGGTTATAACAACTATGGGAGGTATGCTTTCCTTTATGGCTGGTGGTCTACGTCCAATGCGTTGGGTCGGCGGTATTACCGCAGCTGCTGTATTTATGGTATTTGCCTATACTATGATACTGCTACCCTGCTTATTGAGTTTTGGTAAAAATAGGACTCCGAATCCTCAGTTTATTAGTTCTGAAGGATCCACCAATGCCGATTTTGTCATTGAGCGTATAGGTAAAGCTGTTCTAAATACTCGATGGGTAACGATCATGATCAGTGTATTTATTATCTTGGTATCAGTACCTGCCCTGTTCAAAATACAAGTAAATATGAACTATTCAGAGATGATGGGTGAGAAAACACCCTACATTCACCGTCTGATGGACATCTGTCGCTCCAAACTTGGTAGTCAGTACAGTTATGAAGTACTTGTAGAATATCCTGAAGCTGATGCGTTTAAGGATCCCGAAAAGTTAAAAAAACTGGATATTCTAGCTGAACGTATCGGGACTCTGTCTATGACTAAAATATCTGGTTCTAAACCACGCGTTTCATCCGTTACTAAAATCGTAAAAGAAATGAATAGAGTCTTTAATGAAGATAAACCTGAGGAATATCGTATTCCTGATGACCAGGCCATTATATCGGAAGATATGTTCATTTATGAAAGTTCTGGTGGTAATGACTTATATCAATATATTGATGATTCATTTAGTACTACCTATCTTCATGTTGAACTGAGTGATTATGATGCTGACCAATGTACTCAGAATATGAATCAAGTTGAGATTTGGGTAAAGGAACTTTTTCCTGATGCTGAGACTGCAGGGGTTGTCGGTGAAGTTATGCAATATGCAGTAATGAACGGAAAGCTTGTTCGTGGATCTATAAAGTCCATTGGTACTTCCTTTGTTATCATATACGTATTATTGTGTCTGGCGTTTTTTTCAATCCATACAGGATTTATTGCTATGATTCCAAATATTGCACCTGTATTCCTCATTGGTGCTGTTATGGGTTGGGGACATATTTCTCTTGATATGATAACTGCTATGTGTATGCCTATGATACTTGGAATTGCTGTTGATGATACTATTCACTTTACTAATCACATTAAATTTCATTTTGAACGTACTGGCAGTTATCGTCAATCAATACTCAACTCATACCGTGAAATTGGTAAATCAATGATTATGACAACAATTATACTGTGTGCTATGTTCTTCATATTCTGTTTTTCTACGATGAATGCATTGGTGCGTATCGGCTATCTGTCAATTATAGGCTTAGCCTCAGCACTTGTTGCTGACTATACATTAACACCAGTACTCATGTACCTGACTAAACCTTTTGGTCCTGAAAAAAATACTAAGGAGATATAAGATGAAAAAACTGATTACGATGGTAACTTTTCTTTTGACAACTGCAGTCCTTACCTTTGCGCAAACACTGTCAGCCTATGATATTGCTAAAAACTGCTATAATGCAAAAGATCCTCAAACTGCATCATTTAAAGCAACACTGACCTTAATCAATAAAAATGGAAAAAAACGAGTACGTGAAATTCTCATGAAATCCAAAGATTATGGAGATGTTGAAAAATCAATCATTGTGTTTCTTATGCCTAAAGACGTATCAGGAGTCGGTTATCTGATGTTTGAGTATGATCAAGCTGACAAGGATGATGACAACTGGCTGTATCTCCCCGCCAATAAAAAGGTTCGTCGTATTTCTGGTAGCGAGGTTGAAGGAGACTTTATGAGCACTGACTTTACCTACGATGATATGGGAGATCGCAAAGTTGATGAAGACACGTATGAACTCTTAGGTGAAGAAAATTTGAATGGTACGCTGTGTTATAAGCTAAACGCAGTAAGTAAAAAAACTAAAGAAAAAAATCCTCGCCGGGTTCTGTATATTGCAAAAGATACTTTTGTCTTATGTAAATGTGAATTATTTGATCGACAAGATCGCTTACAACGTGTATTGGAATGTTCTGATATTTCAAATATTGATGGTTATTGGACAACTGGTCACATGGTGATGACTAATGTACAAACCAATCACTCAACTGTTCTGGAAATGACTGATGTACAGTATGATCAGGATCTTCCTGATAATTACTTTACTGTTACCACATTAGAAAAAGGAATAATAAAATAATGAAACACACTTTTTTTATACCATGTGTTTTTTATATGGTTGGTATACTTTTAGGAATAGAACTTTCACCTCTTTTTTCACAAGAAATAAGTTTTTCTGGAACAATAGGTACTCAGCTTGCTTCTGCAGTAAATAAAAATGAAGAAGCAAAATTCTTAACAGGAGGAATAACTGCTGAAGGAGAACTGCAAGCTGTTCAGGATGAAAGCAGTTTCTATATAGATGGAAAAATTGAGTATAATGCAGTACAAAACAGCACCAATGAAAACTACGGTGAAAAATATGATGGACGTCTCAAAGAGGCTTGGTATGATTATGAAGGTGGATGGTATTCTGTACGTATTGGTAGACAGATAACTGCTTGGGGCGCTGCTGATGGACTTATTGTTGCTGATGTACTCTGTCCACAGGATACTACCGCACTTTTTGCAGAAAACATTTCGGAAAGCCGTCTTGGTATTGATGCTTTTCGATTTTCTCTTCATGGTACTTCAGTTATTTGTGATTTTTACTCAATTCCATTCTTTACACCGGCAAAGCTCCCTTTGAAAGAAACTGATTTACTCTATCCCTATGTATTTGGAACGATGAAAACAAAAGGTATTTCTCTTGGAACTATTGATAAACCTATCGCAAAGCTTGAAAATATGGAATATGCCATGCGTCTGAGTACATATCTCAGTGTATTAGATTTTAGTATCTACGGGTTTTACGGTTATCAGGATGAGCCGGTCTTTTTCCTTGATAAAGCGACTTTAGCTTCTGGTTTATACACACTTGATGGTGAGTATAAGAAATACAGTATGGTAGGGATGGACATGTCAATTCCTATAGGGGAATTTACCTTACGAGCTGAAAGTGCTTGGTATATTAATAAGACATATGCTCTTAGCACCTATCTTGATAGTGAAAGTCATGATGAAATGAGAGCACTTTGTGGTTTTGACTGGATGCATGGGGATTGGACTATTACTGGACAGTATATGGGTGATTATATTACTGGTGATGTGGACAAAATTGGACAAGATGAATACACTCAAACTGTAACACTCAATATTGCTTATGCTATTCCTGCAGCTAACTTAGAGTTATCAACCAGCGGTGTTTTGCATATCGAAGATTTGGACAGCGTCTTAAAAGTGAAAGCCGCCTATGATTTGTCTGATGCAATAAACCTGAGTATTACTGGCATGTTCTTTAATGAAGGACCTGACACAACAGGAAAATATGGGGTTTACAAAGATCTTTCTTGTGTTGTATTGAAGGGAGAATATAAGTTTTAATGAAGGAACAGACTGAAGAAACAAAAAAAAATCTTATTGCAGCAGCTAAAAAGGAGTTTCTTGAAAAAGGTTTTATAGCTTCTTCACTCCGCTCAATATGCAAAACCGCAGGTGTAACGACAGGAGCTTGCTACTTCTTTTTTAAGGATAAAGAAGATCTTTTTGCTGCTTCGGTTCAAGATTTTGCTAATGGTCTTTCAGCAATTTTCAAAGCTCATATTCAGGCAGAAAAAAGTCTTTTCAAAGAATATGAGCCACTCTCTCGGCAGCAGACTCCCCTTACCTATGACCAACTTATAGAAATTATAATGCAAAAAGAAGATGAGGGGATGTCCAGCGACCGACTTGTTGGTAAGCAGGTTTTTGACTTTGTATATGAAAATTATGAAACAATGATCCTTTTATTTTCAAAAGCAGCTGGAACAAAATATGAACATTTTGTTGATTTGTTTATACAGGAAAGTGAAAACCATATTAAGGAATTTTGTCAGGTAATTTGTCGCCTTCTTGATAAACCAATGATAAAACCATATGTTATGCATTGGCTTGCACATCTTATGATTGATACATATGTTTCTCTTTTTTTACATATTCAAGATAAAACAGAAGCTGAAAGCTATCTTCCCCAGATTCTTGCAAGTCAGCAGGCCGCTTTATTTGCTATCTTCAAATAATGACCTGTGCGTTTTATACAACAGACGGGTGGCTAATACTATTCCTCTAAAACATAATTCAATTGCCATAGCTATCCAAATACCAATGAGTGCAAAATGGCCGACTAAAATTACAGACAATCCTAGTCGTACAATCCATAAACTGATTAAATTAAGGATACTAGGAATAAAAGTATCATTTTGACCTCGTAAGGCACCACTTGCTACAATTGCAGCACCATACAGTGGTTCTGCAAAAAGCTCGATGCGTAACACTGTAATGGCAAGCTCTTGAATTTCTTTAACAGGCGTTAATAATTTAAATACAAATGGACAAAGAAAATACATGATAATGGCAGTTATCAACATTATGAGACTACCGGCACAGACTGCAATCCAAGAAAAGCTTTGTGTTAAATCCGTGCGACGGGCACCATAACTTTGACCGACTAAAGTAGTAGCAGCCTCCGCAAGTCCGTAACCGGGCATATAGCAAATCGCCTCGGCGGTAACAGCAAAGGAATTTGCAGACAGTGCGGTTGCCCCTAAGGGTGCAATGATACCAGTAATGACAACGAGAACACCTGTAAAAGCGACTTTTTCAACTGCAATGGGAGCTGAAAGCGCAATGGCTTCTCGATGTATTTTTTTTTCAAATGGTGTATTACTACTAAATACTGGCATTCTTCCTTTTGTTATTGCCAAATAGTCACAAGCATGTAGTGCAAAGTACAACATACAGACGGTAACAACAACGGCACTGACAGCGGTTCCTAAGGCGGCTCCCATAACACCAAGCCCCATAACTTTAATAAAAAAGACATTAAACCCCGCATCTAAAATACATAACAATGAGTTTAATATGCTTGGTACCTTCATATTACCGCTGCATTGGAGCATACCGCTCATAAGAAAAATCATCTGAAAAAATGGGGTGGTCATTACAAAAATCAAAAAGTATATCGAAGCATCTTTTTTAATTGCTTCTTGTGCACCTAAAAGTGTAGGTAAATATCCACTTAAAAGACCCCCTAAAACTGTCAACACCAGCGCAAAGAGCAAGCAGGCAATTATAGATTTTATGAGGATGCCCTTGGCACGATTTTGATTGCCCTCACCTACAGCATGTGCCACTTGGACGGTATAGCCGATTGCCTGTGCACTGCAGAGCGAACCAATAACCCACGTTGATGAGGCAACCAGTCCTATCGAAGCCGAAGCGTTAGCACCAAGGTTGCCCACCATAGCAGCATCAATATACTGCATCAAAATCGAAGATATCTGCGCAAGTATACCAGGTAGGCTTAAATGCCATACAATCTGCAACTTTTGCCTAGATGAAGGATGAGGAGTTGTTTGTAATAGTTTAGATAAATCAAAGTTTGCTGACATTGTAATTATCGCAGAATTATAACAAAGAGCAACATGGATGTATACCAGAATATAGTTAAAGCAAACTCTTAAAATAAATCCAGCATTGCATCAAGGTAAATGGCCTCACGTACCTGTAATTGATACTGAGGTTTAGTCATGTAATACAGAAGAAATTCAAGCACTACCGCACTACCTAGTCCACGCCCCTCGATTTTAAAGTTAGTAAAACCATGTGGCACATACCAATCTTGTATATCTTGTATCCCAATAAATCCTGGATTTTTCATCGCAAGCGAAAAACGATATCCACCTGCTGCATTAGGAGCCGTACAGTGATGCTCAGGGACTGCCTGACCTAAGTTTTTACGGCTAACATTTTCATAGCAAGCTTTGCGGTCGGTACAGCCAAAGTTGCAACACTCATTACACAAAAACTCAACTTTGTTCTTTTGGACTTGCGTAAGTACGTCGAGTTTATCAAAAGCAGTATTGAGACGAAAGTCAGGAACCACATACATAAAGTCAGTCCTGTCGAGTTCTTTTCTTAGTTTTTCAAAGTCTGTTATCACTTTTGTAGTAGAAGAGACAAAATACAAATGAGGATACTTTTTTTTGAGATAATCCAACAGTATATCAGAATAGAGTATCACACCTGATGGCTTTGCAGCCTTTTCAAATAAACTGCAAAGATTATTGCATGTAGTGTCACCAAGATGCTCTTTTGTAAGCAAGGAATTACTAAATGTAAGCCTGGACGATATGCCATACTCCCCCATCAAAGCAAATACGTCATATGGATCAGCATCTCCAAAAGCAGCTCTTCCTCCGCCCCAGAGACAATCTGTTGGCGCACCATAGATTGAACCAATATCGCACCAGTCATAAAAATATTCCCTATGAGTGCGATACAGCGGTAAAAACACTTTATACAACTCGTAAAACTCAAAGAGACCGGGAAGATGATAATGCGCAATCTGAGATGACTGTGTCGACATAGGACTGTACTATAGCGTGGTTTATTCTATTTGTCAAAGATTCCATGCATTTCATGTATAAACGTCTTAAAGTTTTCTTGATAGTTACTAGTTTTTTTATGGACAAACCAGTTTATATAAAATACAATTAAAAGAAGATATGAGTGATTCAATAAGAATAACAAGCATTGTAATACTTCTTGGGCTGGCCTTTTTTTGCTTTCAGGTTGGCGTATTTTTACTTTCAGGGCATCATCTAAGGCACAACAGTCGCCGTACGCTTGTTATGATACAATTCATTACAGGTTTTTTACTCCTTTTTGACGCCTTTGCATATATCTTTAGAGGTAATCCAAGCCACATTGGATACTATATGGTCAGGATAAGCAACTACATGGTCTTTACCCTTAATTGCGTCTTGCCGCTGTTTGTTTGTTTTTATTCTACTGAGTTTATTAAATCTGAGCTTTTGTCATTCAACCTTTTTAAGACGCCATGTTCTGCTGTAAAAAATGGCATACCAATTCACCTCTTTTTTGTTTTTTATATTAGTCTTGCAGGTATCTTGCTTACTGTACTAAACCAATATATCCATTTCTTTTATTATTTTGACGAAGGAAATGTATACCACAGAAGTGCACTGTATCCATTAAGTGTGGTACTAGGACTCTCTCCTGGTATCCTCACGATGGTAATGGTTTTCCAATACAAAAAATTTTTGCAAAACAATGTATTTATTTCGCTATTTCTGTATGCTATCTTTCCTTTTGGTGGAATAATACTGGCTCTATTCTTTTATGGATTTTCATGGATAAATTTTGGTTATGGCATTGGTGCCCTGCATCTTTTTTATTCCTCAATAAAACTTATGGAACTTGAATTTTATGCGGATAAAAAAGACAGTGTACGTTTAAGTCCAAACTATAAACAGGTGCAAGTAATCCCAGAAATGAAAAAGCGGATTGCAAAAAGTCATTTGTGGCAAGGAATCAGTGCTGTCTCTGGCGGGCTTTTGGCAGTTATTATTATTATTTCGATTACCGGAATCAACATTCCCGAAAGAACACTTATCATAGATTCACCATATGTACGTAACGACAGGTCTAAGCCTGTTTGTATCACCTTTTTGCGCGATACTGAAAAAGTATGGTATGACAATGATGATTACACTAGAGCCGGCGCCCAGTACAACGGAATTATTTATAACAACATGAAAGCTACAATCATCACTGACTGGAAAGTTACCATAGATGTGTGTAATGACTGTGCCATCGATCCGGGCCCTTGGAATGGAACGTTTACGATTTGTGACAACAAAATGAATGTACGAAAGCCTCATGACAACGATGAGGAAAATATACATGGTTCTGATTTTTATCAGGTTACTCCGCTCAAAACACTTGGCTTTGGCTGTATAATGTACACGCCTGTAGCATTTACACCTCTACAGTCAAAAATCATTTTGACATACGAAAGTTTGCTTAAGCCATTGTCATACATCGTCTTTGACGTTTTGCTAGTTTTAATTTCGATTTTATTCATCGTCTCGGTTACCATCTCGTTTACCGAAGGCAAGATTATCCGCATTGAGGAAGAAAATCGACGTCTTGAAGATACTGTCAAGAAACGTACCAAGGAACTTGAAGAAGAAAAGAACCGTTCCGAAGAGTTGCTTTTGAACATTCTTCCTGCAGAAATTGCAAAGCGTCTTGCCATGGACAGAAACGTAAAAATCGCTGACAAGATCGAAAATGCTTCCGTGCTTTTTGCTGATATCGTCGGCTTTACAAAAATAACAAGCACGCTTGATGCAGATACCATCGTAGGTGCATTAAACTCGCTGTATTCCCGCATTGATGACAGGGCTAAACGCGAGGGTATCGAAAAAATAAAGACAATCGGTGACTCATATATGGCTGCCTCTGGCCTTTTTGGAAACGAAGCTGCAGAAAAAAATGCGCTTGCAATCATCAATTTTGCACGAGGAATGTTACAAGACATTGAAGATTTTAATGCTACAAGTAATATAAAGCTCTTTATGAGGATAGGCATCAATAGTGGCAGCCTTATTGCTGGTGTTATCGGTAAGACAAAATTTATTTACGATATCTGGGGTGACACGGTAAATGTTGCAAGTCGTATGGAAAGTTCTGGACAAACTTCCAAAATCCATGTTTCAGAGCAGACTATGATTCTTACCAAAGATGAAGTTGAATATTCAGAGCCTGTTGAAATGGAAATCAAAGGCAAAGGTGTTATGAAAACATACTTTTTACAGTAAGTTTTCATCTGGTACTAACCTTGGTATAACAGGAATGTGTATAAGGCGTCTCCGCCGTTTATACAAACTCCTGCTTACGATAATTGATTGACATAAGTAAGCCAATGCAGACCATGGCCGTCCAGAGTGAAGAGCCTCCATAGGACAAAAAGAACAATGGAATACCGGTAATTGGCATGATACCCATAACCATACCAACATTGACGATAAAATGAAAAAAGAACATGGCAAGGATACCAGAAGCTATAAAATACCCATAGTTATTGCGTGTAGATTTCATGATGAGCAATGCTCGCAACAAAATAAGGAAATACATTAAGAATATGAAAATTCCCCCAACAAAACCTGTTTCTTCAGATAAAATGCTAAATATAAAGTCAGTACTTTGTTGTGGCAAAAAGCGATAATGGCTCTGTGTACCGTTTAAAAAACCGCGCCCAAAAAAACCGCCAGAACCAATAGCAATCATTGACTGATTAATATTCCATCCTGCTCCCAGCGGATCCGAAGACGGGTCTAAGAATATGATAAGTCGCTTTACCTGATATGGTTTTAAAACCTTACCTGCTCCATACGAACATATCATTGCCGCATCAAAAATACAGGCAAAATAAGCAATCCAGTAATAATACTTGTTTGACGGATAAAAAATCTTACCGACAAGTGAAATAATAGCTATTAAAGTAAGACCTACGATAACCAACAGACGGAATTTTAATTCCGTAAGCACCGATATCAATGCATAACTTTTATGGACAATTTCTGATTGCCAAACAGGGAGTACGGCTAATGTTACAGACAACATACCTGTGGCAAAAATAAAGAGGATAAACTTAATTGGTATACCAGCAACAAATGCCATAACCAAAAATATAGGAATAAAAACACTTGCTGTACCTAAATCTGGCTGCAATAAAATCAAGCCAACTGGTACACACATAATAAAAAATGCCTTTAAAAATCTTTGTTTTGGATGTTCTTCGATGCTTGTATCAAAATAGTGTGCAAGAAACAATATATAAATTACTTTACACATTTCTGATGGCTGAAGACCAAATCCGCCAAAACCAAGCCAGCTCTTAGCACCGTTTACATATTTTCCAAATAACCGTGTATATAACAGTATAACAACCAAAAAGATAAACAAGAAGTGAACATAACGGGTTGTCATGCGATAATCATACAAAGCAACAAATACCATTATGACAAGGCCTGTTGATGCCCAAACAATTTGTTTTATATACTCATTTGATACAGAAACACCAGAAGTGACAACACTTGAAGAATAAATAAAAAGGATCCCTATAGTTATGAGGCTTAGTACACTTAAAAAGAGGATAAAGTCAAAATGCTCTAAAAAACCAAATCTTGTATTGTTGTTCATGTTCCCTATTCACGTCTTTCATGACTTGTAGATTGTATGTTACCCTGCAACTTACGATTTACAAGAGCTCTAAAACCAAGTTCATCAACAGCTTCGTCAAAAGTCTGATTAGCAAATATTCCTTGAAAAATAATATTGGTCGCATATGGAGCCCACCATTCCCATTCATTGACTGCCTCTACGAGGACTGCAACAACAATACGGTCTTCAGCCGGACCATCATATGGACCATAGGCTACCAGCCATGAGTGCCAGCGGTCTTGTTTAACATTGGTAACTTCAGCAGTACCTGTTTTACCTGCAAGCGTGACTATCTCATTATGCATTGGATATTTACCAGAACCATCAGTAATGGTATAACGCAAATCATCTTGCAGTTCTTTCCACACTTCAGGTTCGATATCTTTTGCTTCAAATAGTACTTCAGGTTTGATTTCTTCTAAAACATCATTGGTAACTGGATCTCTTACTTCTTTTAAGAGGTGCGGTTTATAGATGATGCCATTATTTGAAACCATGGCCATCATATTTGCTACCTGCAATGGTGTAGCTAAGGTGTAGCCCTGCCCGATTGAAATTGACATGGTATCACCGCCAAGCCACTTTTCATGATAGCGGCGTTCCTTCCATTGTGCGGTTGGAACAAATCCGTTTGCCCTGTTTGGCAAATCTATCTGGGTGTCCTGTCCAAAGCCAAAAAGCTTTGCATAATAGGAGATGCGGTCAACACCTAAATAATCTCGACCTATAACCCAAAAATAAATATCACATGATTGGGCAAGTCCTTCCTTTAAGTCCAACCAACCTTGTCCTGGATTTTTAACCCAACAGTGAAAGGTTCGACCACCATAAGACATACTGCCAGTACATTCTATTTTTTTGTCCGATGGAAATGTCTTTTCGTTAAGAATAGCTGCAGACATAACAGTCTTAAATGTTGAGGCTGGTGGGTATTGTGCATTAATAGCACGGTTAAGCAATGGGTTATTTTCGCCTTTTGCAAGTTTTACATATTCGTCACCAGCACTGTCTGAATTAAAAATATTAGGATCATAGTATGGGTATGAAACCATAGCTAAAACTTCACCCGTTGCTGGCTTTAACGCAACAACAGCACCGACACGGTCACCTAGTGCTTGTTCTGATAGCTGCTGTATACGAGAGTCTATTGTCAGCACCAGATTTTTGCCCATTTGCGGTGGATCAATGCGTGGAGGTGCATTTAATATGCGACCTCGAACATCAACAGTTTTAATTTCACGTCCCGGAGATCCCTGAAGCAAACTGTCATATTGTTTTTCAATACCTGTTTTTCCAACGATACTCGTTGATGAATATCCCTGGTTGTACATGACGTTCATTTCTTCTTTAGTAATATCACCAACGTAGCCAATAACGTGTGATATAGAGCCTGTATTTACATAGCTGCGTACCGATTTTGATCGCCAAGTGATACCCGGAAGATCAGTACTGTTTTCAGCAATGTTTGAGATTGTCGAAAAAGGTACGTTAGATTTTATTTCGATTGCTGTAAATGATCGTCGCATTGCTGGCGGTACTTTTTTATCAATATCTTTTTTACCAATACCTAAAAATGCAGCAACCTTAAGTGCTATTGTATCATACATTCCTTCAGGAATTTCACCTGGTATCATGGAAACCGCAAAAGAGTCTACATTGATAACCATTGGTAACGTATAATTGCGGTCAAAGATTTCGCCACGCTGAGCGGGCAATTCCGTTATCTGACTGGAAATTGTCCTAGATTGAGAGCGGTATTTACTTCCATGTACGATTTGCATCAAATAAAGATGCAACGCATACAGAGAAAAAGTGATAAAAATAATACAAAAGAGAATGGCAATATACAGCGGTTTTCGTTCTGCTACGTTAGTACTTTGCATCGATTTCATATCTGCTATTTCTTCTCTTTAGGTTCTGGTGCGATGTCAAACAAATGCAAAAACTTAAAAACAAACGGTGCTAACATCGTATTTGCAAAAAGCTCAAATCCAAACTGATATGACAAAAGTTTATACGGAATCGTGATTGCAGGAAAAAACAATGTTATAAAGTTATATAAGAAGAACTTACCAAATGTTGCGAGAAAACAGATCAATGCCGGCATAAGAATGCCTTCCAAGGTAAATACAGAACCAAAAAAACCCGTCAGATACCCGATTATCGTGCGTAATAAGCAATTAAGCCCAAAGGGACAACCACTGACAAAATCTAAAAACAGACCTGATACGATTCCAACAGATTCTCCTGTTGTTTTACCATGGCGTAATGCATAAAAGATAACGCACAACAATAAAAAATCTGGTACAGATGGTAAAAAAACAATATTAGAAAGGATTGAGCATTCAAAGAGCGTAAATCCTAAAAGTATCAAAACAGGTGTAATAATAGACTTAAACATCGTATCATTCCTCTGACAATGAAGTATATG
>JAILIC010000004.1 GCA_024695475.1 Treponema sp. | reverse complement strand
CGTGTACTTGTTCGTGGAAAGGTAAATGGCAATATAGAAGGTAGCCATCTTGTTTTTGTTACACAAACAGGTGATGTAAAAGGTGATATTACTTCCGCTCAGCTGGTACTTGAGCCTGGAAGTTCCTTTTCTGGTCAATGTACCACATTAAAAAACGATTAAGTGATTTTATGTAATAAGGTGTCAGGCATGAAAGGTTTTTTTAAACTTCTTATTATTTGTGTATGTACTTTTGTGTTGTGTTTTGACGTATTTGCCCAGCAGCATCAAGATGCCTTACAGCTCTATAATGCTGGAAAGTATGCAGAATCAGTGAAAGTTTGTGAAACTGAAATTGCGAGTAAAAAATATACGATAGATTCTTTTGTTGTTCTTGGTTGGTCGCTTATTCGTTTAAGACGATACAGTGAGGCAGAGCAACGAGCAGCTGAAGCTTTGAAAATTGCCCCAAATGATGTACGTATTATCGAAATTGATGGTGAAGCAAAGTATTATCAAGGAAAAAATCAGGCAGCATTAGTACAATTTGAGAAGTATATTGCATTGACAACTGATAATGGACCAAGAATTGGTGCTGCCTATTACTACATGGGTGAAATCTATGTTCGTCTTGCAAAGTATAATCATGCAGATATTGCTTTATCTGCTTCTGTTAGAAAAGAACCTTTGAGAGATTTGTGGTGGGCTCGTCTGGGATATGCCCGGGAAATGTCAAAAAATTATAAAGGTGCTTCAGTAGCCTACGATCAGTCTTTGTCTCTTAATCCTTCACAAGCTGATGCTGTTCTTGGAAAGAGAAGGGTGACATCTCATTTATAATGACGTATTCTGTTCATTTTGAAACACTTGGTTGCAGATTAAACCAGATTGAAAGTGAGTCTGCAGCTCGCTGTTTTTCGGATAATGGTTTCACTGTCCGTATGGACAATATTACGGCATCTACCACTCCTGATGATACGGTTGTTCTCTGTGTTGTAAATACTTGTACTGTTACGACAAAAGCTGAGCAAAAAGCTCGTCGTATAATTCGTCTCCTATTACAAAAGTTTCCTCAATCTTGTATCGTTGTTACAGGTTGCTATGCACAGCTTGCTCAAAGTCAGATAGCTGCTATAGATCAACGTATTGCTGTTTTACCTGGTCAGCAAAAGGATCGGTTGGCTGATATTCCTAAAAAACTTAAAAATTGTATTACCGTATCTGATACTGTACATGATGGCTGTTATTTTGATCCTGTACATTTTTCGCAGGTACTTAAATCTGATTTATTTTCATTTTCGCTTGAACATATAAAACCTGCTGTCATAGAAAATCCGTTTCGGTTGTCTACGGACTCTTTTTTAGCACATTCACGTGCTTCATTGAAAATTCAAGATGGATGTAATAATCAATGTACTTATTGTGCTATCCGTTTGGCGAGGGGACATTCCGTTTCTTTGGATGTGCAAGATGTACTTGATCGTGTACGAGATTTGCAAAGGTCAGGCCATCATGAAGTTGTTATCACTACAGTAAATATTGGTCAATATAGAGGTAAATGGCAAGGCAGATATGTTAATTTTGCAGGTTTGCTTCGAGTTTTGTTGGAACAAACAGAAGGTATCCGATTTAGATTATCAAGTTTATATCCTGAAATTGTAGATACTGAGTTTGCCCAGCTTATAAAAGATATTCGTGTACAACCTCATTTTCATATTTCGTTGCAAAGTGGTAGTGATGTTGTATTGGCTGCAATGAAGCGTCCCTATAAGGCCCAGCAGGTGTATGATGCTGTTGATTTGCTGAAATCGGTAAAATCTGATCCTTTTCTTGCATGTGATATTATTGCTGGTTTTCCTGGCGAGACTGAAAAAGATTTTGATTTAACGATGCAATTAGTGCGTTATTGTGGTTTTACCTGGATTCATGCATTTCCTTTTTCTCCTCGTCCAGGGACAGAAGCTTATACTATGAAACCTGTTGTCCCTCAATCTGTTGCAGGAGATCGAGTTGCGGCTCTGGTTTCTTATGCATGTACGAGCAAACTAGCCTATATAAACCGGTATAAATCACAGACTTTATCTGCTATTGCTGAAACTGTTCATAATCCACGGATCTTTTCTCATGATGCTTCTACCATTACAGCTGTAACCCAAAATTTTATTCATTGTAGAGTACAATGTAAGAATGGAGCTTCGCCAAAGCCAGGCGATTTGATTGTGCTTCAAATTGATGCCCCCCTTGAAAATGCTATTAGAAAGGGGGAGGAATACGAAGCCCTCGCACATTTAGTGTGATGCCGTTTTAGCAATAAACTCAGTAAGAGCGTTCATATAGTCTTCTGGATTGTATAAGAAATTGGCTGCATGACCTGCACCTGTTACCAGAGCATATTTTTCAGATGTGCATGCTGCAAAGTTTTGATAAGACATTTCGATTGGGATATAAGTATCATTTTTACCATGAATAAATAGTATTGGAATGGTATTTGTTTTTAACGCTTCTAATGTTGAGTATTCGGTTAGCTTAAAATCTGCGATATACTTTATAAAAAAGTTTGAAAATGGAAGTATAATAGATGCTGGTAAATGCATGTCTCTAATCATGACGCATTTTACAATTTCATAAGGGCTGGTAAAGCCACAGTCGGCAATAATACCTTTTATTTGTGGGGGCAATGAAGTTCCTGTAGACATAAGTACCGAAGCACACCCCAAAGATACTCCGACCATCCAAAGCGATTGCTCTGGTTGTTGAGCCGCAATATACTGTGCCCAGGATTGCACATCAAATCGTTCTTTGATACCAAAAGTGATATAGGTGCCATCACTTTTTCCATGTGCACGCATATCAGGTAAAACGACATTATAGCCATTATCATGAAAAAAAGTATAAAAGCCTGCATACTCAAAAGATGCTGTACTATGAAATCCATGAAAGCAGAGTATTGTTCCCTTTGCAGTGCGATCTTTTTCAACAGGTATGTATATTCCCCGTAATGTGAGACCGTCAAAGGAAGTTATTGAAATGTTTTCTACTTGCTGTTGTGATAACCAATCTTGAGCTTGCTGTATTTCTACTGCAAAGTTTTCACGACTTCCTGATGCTTCTGGTTCTGGCCAACCATCGGTAGGACGTTTTAAAAAGGTTGCTGCAAGTTGATAAGTACCAATGAAAGCACCTACAGAAATTAACAATAAAAGGGATAAAACGATAGTACCAAATATCATACTATTTTTTTTGTTTATGTGTGTAAGTGCTTTCTTTATATTCATATTAGTGCCTGAGGGATTTTGTTTTTAGTCTTGCATATACGGTTCCCGTATATGCTGTCTGCAGAAGATCGGGCGCATCTTCGTAGAGCCCCTTTTTCATATATAATGAGTTTCCGATACCGACATTAATAAGTTCGCTAACAGAGAGTTCGTAATTGACATTTGCTATACCTATGATATCCCAGCCGGCGCTACCTCCGTCTTGTACTTGGTAAGGGAAGTCCCATAGAGCAAAGAGACTTATATCAGTATGGAATATGCTTCCATTTTTAGTTATGTATCTCCAGAGAAATTTAGTTTTTGAACCTGTATTATAGCTGTAATCACCATGAGTATACTGAGGAACATAATTATGGAGATAATAGTAATAATCTGAACTTCCTAAGATGACCCAGTCTTGGTGAAATTGCCATTCAATTTTATCACTGTTATATCGATGGAGTCTCTGATAATAGCCAAAACCAGGGGCTATTGCAGAAAGCTCAATTGAATTTTGCCATATAAAATCATAATCAAAAATGAAACCAATTGTCGTGTCTTTCTTATCAGAGTTAAGTGTTTCAGGAGCTCTTGAGAGTAAAATATAATTTGCAAATAGAGATACATCATACATGATGTTTTTGTTATCTCCCTGTGCACGATCTGAGTTAGCGCCTGCTCCTGCATGGAATATAAGCTCAAATTGACTGCAAGGATCATTTGTATCCCAACCGTATGGATCATTATATACAATGTTAATTTCAGGATATGCAAATACAGGGAATAATTCACTTTCGTTCTCTGGTGCATTTGTACCAGAAAATGAGGTGTAATGCTTTTGAGTTCCTACAGCAAATTTGAATGATACATCATGGATATTACTTTTGCTGTCAGGCTTTGTTTGTCTACCTGCAAATGGTTCTGTATAGAGTCGAGTAGGATTGAGTGCCTTACCGAGTAACGAGCTGACGCTGTCTGCTTCTAATGAGAGACGATAGAGCATTTCTCCAACAACAAAACCTCCTATTGGAGTATATATCATATCATTAATGGACGGAGAATTTGTTTCGGCAAAATACTCCCATGCGGTTGAACCAATAGCTGAAAGAGCAAAGGATTCAATTTTATTAAGATTTGAGCCACGTCCAATCATGTAGTACAAGCCACCCTGATAAGGATGGAGTACAAAATTTGTCCAGTACCAGTCAATATCAAATGAGGCTTCGTGTTCATAAAAATGTGCCATGTAATCAAGAGTCACTTTTGACCAGTCGGATTTTGTGACATATCTGTTCCATGAATAAATTGTTCCAGAGATGATGGCAACACCTCCAAAAGCAAGTAAGTAATGTTTTTCTCCATCGTTAGGTTTTGAATATAATGATGATAAACCTGAAGATGTTGTTTCTGAATTGTATTTTTGCAAATTAAATGCAATAGATGATTCTTCTGCAAAAAGTGAAGTAATACATGTAAGGAATGATAATCCAAACAGAAAAAAACGGATTTTTTTTGAAAAAGTCATAATGTGGTAAGTATAGACAAAATGAAAGTAATGGTCTAGATATGCCTTATGTGGTATACTCGCAACATATAATGAACACGGAATCGGAACTAACATGTAGATTTTCACCTGAAGTAATAACTGCTATGAGGCGTCATATAGTACTTGCGGATGGTAATGAAGTTTTTTTTGCAGGTATGATAAATGAACATGGAGTTGTTACCTCTGTAACGGTAGCAGCTCGAGGACAAGAAGATGCTGTACCTGTTAATGTTTCACAGGCACGGGAATGTGCAGTCCTTATACATAATCACCCAAGCGGAGTACTCCGTCCTTCTGATGCAGATATGGGTATTGCATCAACTGTCTCTCAAGATGGGCAAGGATTTTATATTATAAATAATGAAGTAACTGCTGTATATGCAGTAATGGAACCGGTAAAACCAAGGCAAATTGTACCATTACAGCTTTCCTCTGTACGTTCGTATTTATCTTCGGGTGGACCTTTATCAAAATTATCACCTCATTTTGAGGAACGTCCCGCTCAATTGGACTTACTAGAAGCTGTTGCTGATGTCTTTAATAAAAAGGCAGTTGGTATGTTTGAGGCAGGTACGGGAGTTGGAAAATCATATGCATATTTGCTTCCTGCTATGTTGTGGGCAATTCAAAATAAAGAGCGTGTTGTTGTATCTACTGGAACAATAAATTTACAACAACAGCTTATTGAAAAAGATATACCTGCTGCTGAACGTATACTTGCTAAACCAGTAAAAGCAGTTTTGGTAAAGGGAAGGCAGAATTATATTTGTCTGCGTCGTTTGCAGGATGCTTCTTCGGAACCTGATTTATTTACTGATGATTCTGAAGTTCTGGCTAGTATAAAAAAATGGATAGAGAGTACACCTACAGGAAGTAGAAGTGATTTACCGTTTGTACCACCAGAAAATGTGTGGAGCCGCATTAATTCGGAAAGTGATGCATGTATGGGGGCTCGTTGTATACATCGTGAAAACTGTTTTGTCATGAAAGTACGTAAAGAAGCTGCCGGTGCTAATTTGCTGATAGTAAACCATCATTTGCTGTTTGCTGATATAGAGTCTCGTATGGATGGAGTAGGGTATGATGATGCTTCTGTATTACCGCCTTACAAACATATTGTATTTGATGAGGCTCATGGTATTGAAAGTGCGGCAACAAGCTTTTTTAGTGGCAGTTTTACTCGTTTTCGATTGCTTAAACAGCTTTCTCTCTTATATCGACAGCGACGTGGTGGTGTGGCAGGGTATATTTTTACGTTGCAAGTACTGTCAAAGACTGAAGATAAGACAGAAGATATTATTGTTGCTATAAATGAGATAAAACAAACTATCATAAATTTGGAATTACTCTGTAACGATGTGTTAGGAAGTGAAACTGCAATTTGGTTGAATGATAATACGGTTAGAGTATTTTCGCCCGTATTATCATTATTGAATACTTTAAGTGAAAAGATAGCAGCTGTGGTTGCAAATGTACGAGAAATAATGGAAGGCATCGATGAAGAGGATAAGGATGTCCCCCATTATTGGGAAACTAAAAGTGTTCTCCGTCGTCTCGATGATGTAGTGTTGCTTTGTAATAATTTTTCAGCATGGAATGAAAAAAAAGATATTGTTTTTTGGATGCAGCGCTTACGTCTTAATCCTGCTTTAACAAAAAATAATGAAAATCCAATATATATCCAGTTTATCGAAACTCCTCTTGATGTTGCTGGTTTGATGAATAAAGGTGTTTACGAACCGATGGAAAGCATTGTCTGTACATCAGCAACGTTGTCTATTAATAATTCATTTACCTATTGGATGAAAAGAGCTGGAATACAATATGTTGATGCAGAACGGTTAAAACAAAAAATGTTTCCTTCGCCTTTTCCGTATGAAAAAAACGTTTTGTTTTGTGTACCACAGGATGCACCTTTCCCTGATCAGGATAGTATAGTGTTTCAGCAATATGTGGAATCTGCAATCATAAAATTAATTACGGCTGCTCAGGGACGGACGCTTGTATTGTTTACATCCTACGAATCACTAAAGAGTGCGTGCGTTGTTGCTCGAAATGCTTTTCAAAATAAAGGAATACAGATCTTAAAACAAGGAGATGATGATCGTTTCCGGTTATTAGATATTTTTAAAAAAGATACTAATAGTGTTCTATTTGCTACTGATTCGTTTTGGCAAGGTGTTGATGTTCCTGGTAATTCCCTTTCTCAGGTTGTAATAGTAAAATTGCCTTTTTCTGTTCCTAATGACCCTGTGTATTCAGCACGAGCTGAAGCTATAACTCAACGTGGCGGTAGTCCATTTATGGAGTTGAGTTTGCCGGAGGCTGTTATAAAATTTAGACAAGGATTTGGCAGATTGGTTCGTAGGGGCGATGATAAAGGATGTGTTGTTGTATTGGATCGGCGTATTATGGAAAGAAAATATGGTAGTTTGTTTATGAATAGTATTCCCAAAACGAAATGTCTTTATGCTCCATTATCTTCTATCAGCAAGTCTATTGAGACTTTTCTCTATCCATAATCGCTATCGCAATTTTTTCAAAAAGTGAACGTGGGTCAAAAGGCTTTGCAATATGATCATTCATTCCTGTTGCTAGACATTTTTTGATGTCCTCATCGTATACATCAGCTGTCATTGCAAGAATAGGAATTTTCTTTGCGTCAGGATGTGAGCTATTACGAATTTCAGCTGTGGCTTCTAATCCATCCATGACAGGCATGTGTATATCCATGAGGATAAGCGAAAGTTCATTCGGGGCCGATTTGTTAAAAATACTTACACCTTCTTTTCCATTTTGGGCACATACAGGTATCATATTTTTTTTTGTGATTAAAGCTTTTGCTATTTCCATGTTAAAGACGTTGTCTTCGCAAATAAGTATCTTTTTATTTGAAAAAACAAGATCAAGAAAGTCTGGAATATCCTGTTTCATCTTACCAATGATAATACCTGAGTTAAAATGAAAATAAAGGAAAAAACTTGTGCCAACATTTTTTTCACTGGTTACTTCTATGGTTCCATTCATTAAGGTTACGAGCTTTTTTACGATAAAAAGTCCTAGACCTGTTCCATTTGTGTTGTTTGTTCTGGAGCCTTGTTCCTGCTCGAACGGTTCAAACATTTTTGGGAGAAAACTTCTACTGATACCAATACCTGTGTCTTTAATAGTAAACTTAACGTTATAATTTTTAATGGGAGGCGTCAGTGTCTCTAACTTAATGGTTATAGAGCCTCCGCTTGGAGTAAACTTTAATGCATTTGATATGAGATTAAGAAGAATTTTCTTAATTTTTGCACTATCAGTGATGACATATTGATTACTTAACTGGTCGATATCGGTAATTACCTTCAGTTGCTTGTCTTCGGCACTTGCTCGAACAGGTATAAGTATTTCTTCAAGTAACTCGATAAGGTTTGTATTTTCCATTTGTAAATCATATTTGCCACTTTCTATTTTACTTAATTCGAGCGTGTCGTTTATGAGGGTTTTTAATAAATTGCCTGATGTTTCAATTTTAGAAAGATACTCTTGTATCTTGTTTATGTCAGTGCATTCTTTTGCTAAACTGGTAAATCCAAGAATGCCATTAAGTGGTGTACGCATATCATGGCTGACAGTTGCCATAAAGTTTGATTTAGCTTCATTTGCCTGCTCTGCATTTAAGAGCGCGGACTGCAATTTGCGGTTTTGTTGTACTTGTTGTTTATATAATTGAGTATTATCTATGGCAGTAATAAGGATGAATTGTTTGGTCGCATCAAGCCAGCAAAATGACATGGTTTTATGAAGCCTTTTAGATCCTTTTTTATAGATAAAAGAAAAAGTATAATTACTGTTGTCGGTTATTTGATCGATTATGAGAGGGAGTGCGAGTCCTTTTGTAACTGCACTTTTGTATTTTGGAGCACTCATTTTGATGATAAACGGATACCAGCTGTGTTGCCAGGTATGAGGAGGTGGAGTTTGTTTGAGGTAGTCTGCACTTGTTGATGCTGTATTAAAGGTGAGTAGGTCTGTGCGTGGGTCGAGAATTGCAACAAAATCATAATTGTCATTGGTCAGGTGGCTAATAATGAGTTCTTTTTTTCGTTTTGAGTCATTATTGCGTACATACGCTACGGCTTCGATATTACGCGTAATGGGGTTTTGTCCCATGGTCAGACAGAGAGTTGCCCATACACAATGTTCTCTGTCAAATAATCGCTGATAGTCAAAAGACAGCTTTTTTTTATCTGCCTGGAACATTTTTTGTAAATTCTGCCGATTGAATAGTGTATTAAAGGCAAACTTGTTATCATCACCGGCGATGTTTTTTGTAAACTTTGCACAAAAACTTTCTATGGTTGATATACTGGATGAATCCTTAACAAGAGGAGAGGAACCGTGTATATCTCCACAGGCTCCTGTAGTTATATTCATACGTACAGAAAGCAGTGAATATGGAATGGCAGTGCTGAGTTCCTGCATAAGTTCATTATATTGTTTTTCTTTAAATTTGAGATGAGTAATGTTTTGACAGAATAAATATGCTTTAATTGGAAGGTCATCGCTATTCTTAAGGATGCGATATGTGATGCTGAGACACTGTTGGTTTCCTTTGGGGGATGTTGGAGCAAGCCATAATTCAGTGTGACCAGAAACTCCTGATACCATGTCTGTAAATATTGATAGAAGTTTATTTTTATCTTGGTTGCAAGCTAATGCTACAATTGTTAAGTGTGCATTTTGCAAAATTGTTTGTTTTGGAGGAAGTTTTAATGTTTGTTGAATGATGGTATCTTCTGGAATGTGTAATTGGTCAAGTTGTATGTCATGTAGACAAATGATAGAGTCCTCTGATCGGGTGACATCAGAATACAGATCATAGAGGACTTTTAATTCTTCTTTGGAAACAGATGAAAAAATATGTTGGTTACTCATTAATATACTATCCCTTATTATAACATTAAAAATATAATTTGTGTTTTTTTTCTTTATGTATCGCCCAGGTGGTCTGGGTACGCGATGTGTGTGACCGTGGGTAAGCCGTGTGTGAGACCATGGGTGAGGTCAAGGTCACTGAGTGGATCAGGAAACGTATGAGATAGGCATTGGCGTGATTGCTATGCGACTTCATTGACAGCGTATAGGTAAGCTATTAATATTATACAATATGACAAGTGTGATTACTCTTTTTTGTTTTATACAAGTTGTTTTATTGCCGGCTATAGCAAATATATTCGCCTATCCGGTTTCAAAGCCGTTATGTATGTGTATTTCAAACTATATCGTACGGGTTTGTGCACATCGTATTTTTACTATTTTGTCTGCCTATAAACAGTTTCGCTTTATAGGTGATGAAGAAAGTAAAAAAATGCTGCCAGAACACTTTTTGATTATTTCTAATCATCAGAGTCTTATAGATATTCCTTTGTATATGAATTATTTTCGAGATAAGGAACTGCGTTTTGTTGCCAAGGCAGAATTGGGACGACATGTGCCACTTGTTTCAGAAATGCTACGTGTTCAGGAGCATTGTATGATTCCTCGAAAGGGTAGCCCGAGCATTGCGATGAAAACTCTTGATTCCTTTGGTAAGCGTGCAGTGGAACGTGGCCAAATTCCTGTTTTGTTTCCTGAAGGAACTCGAAGTAAGGATGGAGAATTAGGAACATTCTATGCTGCTGGTTTTAGACGTCTTACAGATGCTGCTCATTTACCGGTGGCAGTTTGTGCTTTAGATGGAGGCTGGCGTATCAATAATCTCAAAAACATTATGATAAATTTGTATCGTGGCAGTTATCGTGTAAAAGTGCTTAAGGTATATCCGGCTCCACAAAATAAAGAAGAACAAGTTGCTATTTTGGATGAGGCTAAGCAATTAATTTCTGATCAACTAAAAGCTTGGCGCAGTTTGTAAAAAAAATGCCTTTGCATGATCGCAAAGGCAAAAAAAAACCTGCACCCTAGGTGTGCAGGATTCACTGTAAAAACAGAATATTATTTGAAATCCTTAGGACGTCTTTCTGTGCGTTTGCATTTGCTACATTCGGCAACATTCTTCAATTTTCCATTTTCGAATAATGTTTTCATGATAATTTCGCCGCCGCAGTCTGGGCACAAGAATTTGTGTGTTGCAACAGTGGTACGAGAGTTTTTACTAGCACCTGCCATGACTAACCTCCAATACGTATTTGGTATTTTCTGATATTATCAGTAATCGGTAATGGTGTCAAGAATGTCGGTAATGGTTTATAACAAAAGAATTTAGCTGATGAGACTTTTTATTTATCACTTGACTAATAGATATTGCTTTGTTAAAATAAGCGAAGTTTTTGTTTTGGGGGTCTCCTTTGTCAGTAAAAAAAACATCTGCAGAGAAAAGATTTGCACAGAGCGAAGTTCGTCGCTTGCATAATAAAGCTATCAGAAGCAAGTGCCATACAGCTGTAAGAAAGTTCATGGAAGCTGTTATGGCTAAAGACCAAAAGGATGCTGAAGTTAAATTGAGTGCTCTTACAAAAGAACTCGATACAGCTCGCAGTAAAGGCGTTCTGACTCGTAATTCTGTTTCTCGTAAGAAGTCACGTATGCAGAAGTTATATAATGTAACTTTTGCTGCAAAATAACCTAGTGGTTGTTTTTATGACACACGCCGTGCTGGACGTTTGTTTTATGCGTCCGGCACAGCTTTTTTCTTTATTCTGTTGAGGTGCTAAAAAATGTCTTTTAAAAAAGTCACAAAGTATGATTTAGTTGAAGCTGTGTACCAGAATACAAATAATGAAAAACGTGTCGTTCAAGATGTACTTGAAAGTCTTCTTATTCAATTAAAGGAATCTTTGAAAGACGGCGCTACTATTGAACTTCGTGGTTTTGGAACGTTTGAACCTCGCTTGCGAAAAGGACGGTCAAGAGCTAGAAATCCAAAGACTGGAGAGCAGCTTTCTGTAAAACCGCACTATGTTGCAGCGTTCCGTTCAGGACAAGATTTAAAAAAAGCCCTATGGGATTTGCAGTTGCCAGAAAAGGATTAACTGCATGACAAGGGTAAAATCCTTTATTATAAATGTCGTTTTGCTCTTAGGAGCAATAATTCTTTTCGCTTTATCTAATCCCGGTTTTATTTTTCCAAACGGTTTATCCTTAGTAGCTTGGTTTGCATATATACCGTTATTTATCCTTATTAGTCGAGCATCTATTAAGCCTTTATGTTTGTATGCGTTTGTTTATGGCTTTGTAGGGTATGCATTATATGTTTCTTGGTTAGTTATTTTTACTCCAGGTGGTAGCATTGCTATTGAGGGTGAATATGGATTGTGGTTATTAATTACGTGTGTACTGATAAAACTGGCTTATACCTTTTTTCCTAAGATGGGGTGGCTTGTCGGTGCCCTTATTTTTTGTGGTTATGAATATCTGAAAACCTTAGGCTTTGCAGGTTTTAGCTATGGAGTGACAGCTTATACACAATGGCGTAATATTCACCTTATTCAGATTGCAGATTTGTTTGGTGTTTGGGGACTGTCTTTTCTTATAGTATTTACTTCTGCTTGGTGTGCTGTTACGATCACCGACTCAATAAAACAAAAAAAACTGGTCGTGAACCACAAAATAAGTGTTTGCCTTTGGGGTGTTTGTCTGATTGTAACGCTTGTGTATGGTTTTGTTTCTCAAAAAGATTATAGTTCTTGTGAACAAGTAACAGTTGCAGCTATTCAGCATAATACCGATCCTTGGCTGGGTGATATTGATGTATATACAAAAGATGTTGATTCTTTAATTGCATTGTCACAGGAGGCACTGTCTGCTCACCCAGAAGTACAGCTTGTTGTTTGGCCTGAAACGGCTATTGTTCCTTCGATAGTGTATCATTATACATTACGACAGGATCGTAAGCGTGTTGATTTGATAAAAAACTTTTTATCCTTTGTTGATGATACAGAACAGACGTTTGTTATTGGTAATGACCATGCGGAAGTATCACCTTCAGGAGAACGAATGGATTGGAATTCTGTTTTGGTTTTTGAGCCTAAAAAGAATGTAATTCCTCCTGAACCAAAAGTGTATAAAAAGATTCATCTGGTACCTTTTACAGAAACATTTCCTTTTGCTGATGTGTTTGCTGAATTATATAATAAACTTTCAATCGAAGCTCATTTGTGGCTTCATGGTGATTCCGTCAAAGTTTTTACCTCTGCAGGACTGACATTTTCAACACCCATTTGTTTTGAGGATACTTTTGGTGATGGAGTTAGAGCTATGTGTAATGCAGGAGCCCGTGCTATTGTAAATCTTTCGAATGATGCATGGTCAAAAAGCTTGTCTTGTCAGAATCAGCATCTGGCGATGGCGTTGTTTAGATGTGTAGAAAATAGAGTTCCTGCAGTACGTAGTACTGCATCTGGGCAAACTTGTATTATTGACCCCAATGGTACTATTATATCTATGATAGCACCGTTTACTAAGGCATGGCTGGTTGGGTCGATTCCAGTTTTGACGGAAGATAAGGCTCCTACGCTCTATCAAAGAATAGGTGATATCTTGGGTGTATTTTATGTACTGTTATCATGTGTACTTCTTTCTGTGGGGTATATCAGAAAGGTATATACAAATACGAGCAAAAAATAGTAAGGTTTTAAGTATCTATGGATGTTGAAAAGAAAAATTACACACTTTTGGGACTGGATACAGAGTTTGAGGGTGTACTTGAGTTTACCGATGATGTAAATATAACAGGTAAGTTTTCTGGTACTATAAAAGCAACCGGTGCACTTGAAATTGCAAAAACTGCAGAGTGTACTGTTGATAAAATGTCAGCTTCCTCTATTGTTATTTTTGGCTCTGTTGTAGGAGATATTGAGGCTTCTGAACGTGTGGAAATATGTGCTGGGGCAAAAGTGACAGGAAATATTACTACCGCTCGTTTGCGAATTGCAGATGACACTTGTTTTGAAGGACGTGTTACTATGCTGGAAACTGTTCCTGATATTGATTTGTTCTCTGTTGCCTCTGAAGAGTATAAGCAAGCTTTACATATAAAATCAGACTTTGAATAATAGTTTAATAGTTTTTGTTGACAGCCTTTTGTTTTTGTGTAATACTTCTAATAAAGCACACTGGTTTATTTCTATCTGTCGCTTGTCTATATTTTTCCCAAAAGAGTTTATATTTTACAAATAATCCAACTTTATGAAATCATATATTTTATTTAATTCTTATAACCACATGGAGATAATGTAATGGCACCTTTTCTGAGACATCGTTCTACCGATGCATCGGAAGAACAGCAGCTTGCAGATGATACTGCACAAAAGCAGCTTGATCTTGATGTTCAACCAGCTTCGTATGAAGCTTCACAGTCTATATCACCAGATGAGGGAAATACGGTTTCAGAACAGACTGAGTCAGAATCTGATCAGGTTGAGCAACCAGCTGCAAAGGTTGTTGTCAGACCTAAAAAACGTAGAATTGTAAAATCGGTAAAAGCTTCCGCGGAAGATGTTGCTGATGCTGTCAATCCGGTTTTAGTGACTGAGCAAGAAACTCCTTCTTTAACAGATGAAGCGGATGCTTCTGCACCTGTACCACAGGAGCAGGCTGCACCTCGGGGACGATGGGGAAGTAGCAGATTTGATCGTAACACCAACCGTCGTTTTAATAATAGTCGTAACAACAATTATCAAAGAAATACAAATCCTGTTCATGATATCCAACCAAAAAATCCTGTTACAATTGAAACTCCAGAGGACTATGAATCAAAGCCGCGTTTGTTGATTAATGATTTAACAAAGATGGGAATGCCAGAACTTCGTAATCTTGCTATGCAATATGGTTTTGAGTCTGACGATCTTGCTCCTATGAAGAAGCAGGAATTGATCTTTGTTATTCTTAAAGCTCATACAGAACATGGTGGTATCATTTTTGCTTCTGGTGCTTTGGAAATTTTACCTGATGGATATGGTTTTTTACGCTCTCCTCAGAACAGTTATTTGCCTGGTCCTGATGATATCTATATTTCTCCAAGTCAGATTCGGTTGTTTAATTTGAAGACTGGTGATACCATTTATGGACAGACACGTTCTCCAAAAGAAGGTGAACGTTTTTTTGCTTTGCTCCGTATTGAAACTGTAAACTTCGATGAGCCTCGTATTGCTCAGACTCGTATTCCTTTCGAAAACCTTACACCTTTATATCCAAATCAGAAGTTACATCTTGAAACGGTTTCTACAGAGTTATCCAGCCGTATCGTTGATTTGTTCAGTCCGATAGGAAAAGGTCAGCGTTTATTGATTGTTGCTCCTCCGAAAGCTGGTAAAACCATTTTGATGCAAAAAATTGCAAATGCAATCACAAAGAATCATCCTGAAGTATATTTGATTGTATTGCTGATTGATGAGCGACCTGAAGAAGTTACTGAAATGGAGCGTTCTATTCAGGCTGAAGTTATTTCTTCTACCTTTGATGAACAGGCTACTCGCCATGTTCAGGTTGCAGAAATGGTACTTGAAAAAGCAAAACGTCTTGTTGAGCATAAACGTGATGTTGTTATTTTCTTGGATTCTATTACTCGACTTGCTCGTGCATACAATCAGACTGTTCCTACATCGGGAAAAGTACTTTCTGGTGGTGTTGATAGTAATGCATTGCATAAGCCAAAGAGATTCTTTGGTGCGGCCCGTAATGTTGAAGAGGGTGGATCATTAACTATCATTTCAACTGCGTTGATTGATACTGGTAGCCGTATGGACGAAGTTATTTTTGAAGAGTTCAAAGGTACTGGTAATAGTGAAATCGATCTTGATCGTAAGCTTGCGGAACGTCGTTTGTTCCCTGCTATTAATATTAAGAAGTCTGGTACTCGCAAAGAAGAGCTTTTGCTTACTGATAATGAATTGCAGAAGTTGTGGGTATTAAGAAAGGTTCTTAATCCTATGGAAGATGCAGAAGTATTGGAGTTGTTGCTTGAGCGCATGAAAAAGACAAAAGATAATGCAGCTTTCTTGGCTTCAATGAATACAGGATCTGCAGCTGTCGATTAATGCATTATATACTTGCTTTGTTTGCGTAAAGAGTATATAATCAACGCATTACTTTGAATTTGTCGGTTTTGTTGCAGCGGCTTGATTGGTGTTCCATTCCGCGCTGTAGGGCAAGATCGTTCAAATATATGGAGGTTTTTATATGAGAACAGGTATCCATCCTGAGTATAAAATGACAAAAATTACATGTGCTTGTGGTAATGTAATCGAAACACGTTCAACAGTTTCTGATATCCACGTTGAAATTTGTTCTGCTTGCCACCCATTCTTTACTGGTAAGCAGAAGCTTGTTGATACTGCAGGTCGTATCGATCGCTTTAACAAGCGTTACGGTATTAAGGCTGAAAACAAATAACTGTAGTTTTTTGCTTATTAAAAACCTCGGGATTGTCCGAGGTTTTTTTTATGTCTGTGCAGTAATACTAATACATTGTTTAAATGTAATATGGAAAATGTATGATTATTGACCATACAATATAAATACTATAGACTTTTACTACTTATAAGGAAAACGGGTTTTGATTAAAATACGAGATTTATATAAGACGTATAAGACAAGTGAAAAGTCTGTTGATGCAGTAAAAAACGTTTCTCTTACGATTAATGATGGTGAGATTTATGGTGTTATCGGTTATTCTGGAGCGGGTAAATCTTCACTGGTACGTTGTCTCAACTTGCTTGAGGTGCCTGACAGTGGCTTTATAACGGTTAATGATACCAAGATTACGTGGAATGATGAAAATGGTGTTTTTCATAGATTGAGCAATCATCAGATGAAAACAGTCCGTAAGGGTATTGGTATGATTTTTCAACATTTCAATTTACTTGATCGATCAACTGTTTTTGATAATGTTGCCTATCCTTTAAAATATTGTGGCCTGCCAAAATCACAAATACAGAGTAGGGTTTTGGAACTGTTGCAGTTAGTAGGCTTGGAAGAAAAAAAAGATGTATATCCTTCACAACTTTCAGGTGGACAAAAGCAACGTGTTGCTATTGCACGTGCATTGGCAAATCATCCAAAAGTACTTTTATCCGATGAGGCTACGAGTGCTCTTGATCCAGAGGCTACAGAGTCTATCTTGTCATTGCTGAAAGAACTGAACAAAAAATTAAATTTGACTATTATTTTAATTACGCATGAGATGGCTGTCATAAAATCTATTTGTCAAAAAGTTGCTGTAATGGAAAATGGTGCAGTAGTAGAAGAAGGCTCTGTATATGATATTTTTGCTAATCCGCAGCAGGCAATAACAAAAAAGTTTATTGCTTCTCAATCTGCTCTTTCTAAAATTGATACCTTGCTTGCAAATAAACAGGGATTATTGTCATTAACTGATACTGGGAAATTGATTAAGTTGCAATTCCGTAAGGATTCTGTTGGAGATTCTCTTATATCAGCAGTTTCTCGAAAGTTTATGGTAGATCTGAATATTGTTCTTGCAAATGTTGATATTTTGCAAGATAGCCCCTTGGGTGAGATTATTGTTTTTATAAAAGGTGAAGATAAAAACGTGTCTGAAGCACTTGCTTATTTTAGAAGTAATAACGTTAGTGTCTCCGAAATACCAGTTGTATCAGGGGGAGCTGTATAATGGAAGTGTTAAAGATTCTGTTTCCTAACTTGATGTCATATTGGTACAAGTTTTTAAAAAATTGTACAGCGACATTTCAGATGTTTTTAATTTCCGGATTGATTTCTTTTACTTTGGGACTATTATTTGGTGTTTTACTGATTGTTTTCAAAAAAGATGGAATAAAAGAAAACAAAGTTTTGTATATTATTATTAGTGTCTTTGTTAATTTGTTCCGATCCATACCATTTGTTATTTTATTAGTGTTTTTAATTCCTTTTACCCGTTCTGTTGTAGGAACTGCAATTGGTGTAAAAGGTGCAATAATACCATTGATTTTTGGTACGGTACCTTTCTTTTCTCGACAAGTTGAAACTACACTCGAAAATGTTGATCCTGGAAAAGTTGAAGCGGCTCGTAGTATGGGAAGTGGAACTTTCGGTTTAATTTTTAGAGTGTACTTACATGAATCTGTTCCAGAATTGATACGGGTGACAACAATTACTGCAATTTCTCTTGTTGGTTTAACAACGATGGCGGGTGCTGTTGGTGCTGGTGGCTTGGGAGATTTTGCTATTAATTATGGTCAGGGACTAAATCATCAGGATATTATTTATGCTTGTATCATAGTACTGTTGTTGTTTATTTGTTTTGTTCAGTTTCTTGGATCTTTTCTTGCTAAGAAAACAACTAATAGGGAGCTTTTTATAAGAAAGAAAAGCATTGGTAAATAGCAAGTGTTGGCTTGCTGGATTATAAATAACGGGGGAGTTTATTATGAAAAAGAGTAGGAAGTTAGTTTTTTGCGCTGCTATTGCTTCGTTTCTTCTGTTTGTAAGTTGTGGTGGTAAAAAATCTACAACAGTAAAAATCGGTGTTTGTGGTTCCTCAAACGATCAGTGGAAAGCGGTACAGTATGTATTGAATCAGGAAAAAGCTGGTATTACTTTGGAATTGGTAGAGTTTAGTGCTTATAATTTGCCAAATGAAGCCCTTAATTCTGGAGATGTTCAATTAAATGCTTTTCAGCATAAGGCATTCTTGCAAAGTGATGCAAGTAAAAATGGGTATGATTTGACCGTTATTGGTGATACCTTGATAGCACCTTTGACATTGTATTCTAAGAAGTATTCCAATCTTGATGAAATAAAGGCTTCAAATGATGCTCTTAAGTTTGCAATTCCAAGTGATGGAACAAACTTGAGTAGAGGTATCAAATTGCTTGAGTCTGCAGGTCTTATTGAAGTGGATCCTGCCGTTGGTTACACTCCTGAGTTAAAGGATATTACTAAGTATTTATATAATGTAGAAGTTGTCCCTCAGGCAGCAAATACATTGCCGCAGACTTTGGATGACTATGCTGGTGCTACTATAAATGGAACATATGCAATGCCTGTCGGATTTGTTCCATCACGTGATGGTCTTATTATTGAAAAGCAGTCAGGTGCTGGGGATAATCCTTATGTAAATATTATTGTGGCTCGTACTCAAGATAAAGATAATGAAGTCTATACCAAGATAGTAAAGGCATTTCAGACTCAGATTGTGGCAGAGTATTTATTGGGTAAATATAAAGAAGCATTTTTCCCTGCTTTTGATTATGCTCCTGTGTCAGCAGAAAAAGCTGCAGCAACAGTTGCTATAGTAGATGCAGAAATTCACTGGTAAATTCAAAGTCTAGAGTATACTAAATACGGGCTGTGCGGATGTTGTATCCTTGCAGCCCTTTTTTATGGAACAGGATATGAATACATTACAACAGATAATACAAAAAGAAGTTGAACAGGATCATCTTGCTATGGTCGAGCTTCGCCGCTATTTTCATAAAAATCCAGAAATAGCAAAGGAAGAATACAATACTGCAAAAAGAATAGAGGCTGAACTTGATGTACTTGGGATACCTCATAAACGTGTTGGTGAGACTGGTGTATATGCAGAATTGAAAGGTGACAAGCAAAGTGATAAAACCATTGTATTGCGAGCTGATATTGATGCTTTACCTATTCAGGAGACACATCAGTGCGAGTACATGTCTCAGATTCCAGGAAAAATGCATGCTTGCGGTCATGATTTTCATACAGCATCGCTTATTGGAGCAGCAAGAATTCTTGCAAAACATACAAAAGATTTTGAAGGGATTGTACGTTTTACCTTTCAGCAAGGAGAGGAGATAGGGTACGGAGCTCGGCTTTTTGTTGATGGTGGCTATCTTGATGGTGCTCAGCGAACATTTGGTCTTCATGCAGGTTCAAATATACCGGTCGGTTCTGTTGTTTTGATGGAAGGACCAAATAATGCAAGTGTTGATTGGTTTAAGTTTACGGTACAAGGACAGCCTGCACATGTATCGACTCCACAGTTGGGAGTTGATGCTATTTATATAGCCAGTCAAATTGTTGTTTCATTACAGGCTTTGATAACTCGTCGAACCTCGCCTATGGATAATGTATTGATTGGTATTGGCAAGATGACAGCTGGTGATGCATATAATATTGTGGCTCAGGAAGCTGTACTTGAAGGAACAGTACGTGTATTGTTACCGGAAATTCGTATCCAGATAAAAGAACAGATGGAAACATTGGCAAAAAATATTGCACAAGCCTACGGGGGTACTGTTTCATTTGAATGGAAAGATTTTACCTCTCCATTAATCAATGATGCACAAGCTACAAAAGAGGCACAAAAAGTTGCTATTGATTTGTTTGGAAAAGAAAAGGTGATAACCTCTCGAGCTCCTGCGTTGGGCGGCGATGATTTTGCTGAATACATAATAAAAGTTCCAGGAGTGTATGCCTATGTTGGTACTTCAAATGAAAAACGTTTCGAAACAACTGTGGCTCATCATGATTCCTGTTTTGATATTGATGAAGATGCGCTTTATGTAAGTGTTTCTTTATATGCTAATTATGCGATGGCTTACTTAAATAATACACTTTAAACGAAACATAAAGATTGTAAATAATTTATTTGTTTTGTAGAAATTGGTGTGTTATAATACTGAGTATGAAAAAGCGAAAGAAACTGGCATCTTTTATAGTAGTTATCATTTTTTTTGTACTTGTAGTATTAATCACGCTGCAATCTGTCGTTATAACTAACTGGACCCAGCGCTCTGTTAGTAAATTGTATGAAGAGGACTGCAGTAAGATTTCAATTGCATACGGCGATTTGGTTTCTACTCGTTTAAGCGAGTACATCAAGCAGATGCGTATGTATACTGAGTCTGATATTGCAAAGACTGGAGATGTAGCAGAAATTCAACAATGGTTGATAGATCATGTTTCTTCTCGAACCCCTGACTTTGATCGTATAGGTTTTGTTGATGAGTCAGGAGGCTTTTATAATGATCAGGGAAAACTGACACAGGTCGCTGATAGGGATTATTTTGCTGCCATCATGAAAAATGGTGAGGCGCATAACATTGATAATCCAGTTACATCAAAATCAACAGGACAAACGATTATTCATGTTTCATCTGCAGTAAAAAGAAATGGTAAAACAATTGGCTTTTTTTGTGCGGTTGTAGGTATCGATAAGATTGCAGAGCTTATTCGTAGTATAAAGATCGGACGCTCTGGATATGCTGTTTTGTTTGATAGTAATGGTGATGTTATATCATCTTCTGTTGTTGATGGTAAAGGTAATGCTTTAACAGAAGATGGTATCGAAATACTAAAAACAGCTATGCTTCCTGTTGTTCAAGCTGCAAACGATAATACGAACGGTGTTCAGTGGGTCGTGATTGAAGGTTTAGGAAAGTTTTTTGTTACATACCAGAATGTTGATAATGCACCATGGATATTTACATTCTTAGTTGATGAAAAACAAATGTCTACTACTGCTCGAGAGATCGGAACCATGTTGGGTTTTGCCGGAGTACTTCTGACTGTTTTCTTGGTCATTATTATTGGTATTGCTGTCTATCAGGCCTTAAAGCCGCTTTCCAAAATTGAAAAGATGATAGAAGAAATTGCAACGGGAAATGCGGATTTATCCCAACGGATTCCTCTTAGCCCAAGGCAGGCTGATAATGAAATTGGCGGAGTAATAAAAGGCTTTAATACCTTTATCGAAAAGCTGCAGACTATCATTGCTTCTGTAAAATCTTCAAAAGAGGTTTTGGTGACAACGGGGAAGGAGTTAAATACTTCTACCCATAATACAGCTGCTTCTATTACAGAAATTATTGCTAATATTTCTAGCATGGGACAAAATATTTCGATTCAGTCTGACAGTGTACAGTCTACTGCTGGAGCTGTAAATGAAATTGCTTCTAATATTGATGCATTAAATAAAATGGTCTCTAACCAAGTTGAGAGTGTGTCAAATGCTTCTGCTGCCGTAGAAGAAATGATTGGCAATATCATTTCTGTAAATAATACCGTTGAGAAAATGGTTGCGTCATTTTCTGATTTGGAACAAAAGGCTATTAATGGTTCTGAAAAACAGGAAGATGTCAATGCGCGTATTGAACGCATTCAAAATGAATCACAAAGTTTGCAGGAAGCAAATACCGTTATCTCTGCGATAGCAGAGCAAACTAATTTACTTGCTATGAATGCTGCTATAGAAGCTGCTCATGCGGGGGATGCTGGTAAAGGCTTTAGTGTTGTTGCTGATGAAATTAGAAAACTTTCAGAAACATCGTCTTCTCAATCTCGGTCAATTGGAGATCAATTACGTACTATACAAGAGTCCATTAGTGGTATGGTAGTAGCATCTTCTGAGTCTCAGGAGTCATTTAATGCAGTAGCTGCCGGTATACGTAATACAAATGTGTTAGTCCAGCAGATAAAATCAGCAATGGAAGAACAGGCTATTGGATCTAAGCAAATTAACGAGACGTTGCATACTGTTAATGATAATTCTTCAGAAGTTAAAAATGCTTCCACAGAAATGTCTGCCGGTAATAAAGCCATCCTTGCTGAAATTCAGAGTCTGCAGAATGCGACGCTGAGTATGAAGCAAGGAATGGAAGAAATGTCCATCGGTGCTAAGAAAATCAATGAGACAGGTTCGACATTGTCATCTTTAGCATCTGGATTGGATAAATCTATCGACGATATTGGTATCCAGATTGATCAGTTTACCGTCTAATTAGTGCGTGATTTTCCAGCATCGATGCGTTTTTGAACCTTTAAAATCTTCAGGAATGGTCGATGCTGTTATATCAATTGATTTCCCTGTAATAAGACTCGGGTCAAATTTTAGCTTTTGACTGTTTGTCGAAAAAAAGAGCGTGCCGTCTTTTGTTAATAGCTTGAGGCAGGTATTGACTAATGTAGACCAATCTTTATTGATATCCAGCATCGTTTGTGTCATTTTTGAGTTACTGAATGTTGGAGGATCAAGAATGATGATATCGTAGATACCATTTTTGCTGTCTTCTCTTGCTTTCTGATCTAAAAATGTTTTTACATCACTTTTAATAAATTGATATGCTTGTTGATCAGTAAATCCGTTAATGTGCATGTTTTGTTTAGCCCATGTTAAATAAGTGTTTGACAGATCAACGGAGTCGACATGTTTTGCATTTCCTTGTGCTGCATACACGGAAAAACTTGCTGTATAACAATACAAATTTAATACATTTTTTGTACTTGATTCTGCCCGTATCAGAGCACGAAGCGGACGATGGTCAAAAAATAATCCTGTATCAAGATAGTTGGACAAATTAATATAAAAGAGTTGTCCTTGTTCTTGAATAACACCTGTTATGACAGAATCCTTTTGAGTGTTTTTATCTGTTGCATATTGGCTGCCGCCTTTATCATGCTTTCGTATTTTTAAGATGATGTGGCTTTCGTCGATACCTGTTACGATGGCGATTTGTTTTTTCATGAGAGACAGCCATACTTGTTCTTCATCTTCGGGTTTTTTGTAAGGCCGTTCATACAGTGTGAGGACTATATATTGAAATTGTGCTACTTCTTTTTGAATTGTCGGATCATTTGCAGTATAACGTTCAAGTTGTCGAGCTGTGTACTTTGCTAAAGAAATGGTGTCAGTTATCTCTGCAGGGAGAAGTTCATATAAATCTATAGCAATGGGTACTTCTGGTATATCTCTGTCGTAGAGACGATAGCAGGTGACACGCTCTTTTCGAGCCCATTTACGTAATTGTTTGTATCGTTTAGACAGACGGTTTGCAAGTAATTCCGCCTGATAGTAATCTTTGTCAGACATTGCAAGATTATACTATACACTTTGTTCTAAAAAGTATATACTTTCACCCTATGGAATTCTCAGAATTTTCTTTGCACGGAGATTTACAGAAAGGCATAGCTGCAGCAGGCTATGTTACGTGTACTCCTGTTCAAGAACAGGTTTTAAAGAGCTCGCTTGATGGTGCCGACTTATATGTGCAGTCCCAGACCGGCACAGGGAAAACTGCAG
>JAILIC010000157.1 GCA_024695475.1 Treponema sp. | reverse complement strand
TAATACTCAATTTTACTTAACTTTAAATAGTCTTGAATTGTTTGCATATTCTGGTGAATTATCTTCTTTGTTAAAAAAATCTAATTTAACAGATTATGTTATAGTTACTTCGGTTTCAAAATATGAAGATAATGGAACTATTTCAGGTCAAGCACAAAGTACAGCAGTATTTATAAAAATCAATGGTAAATGGTATGTACGTTCTTTTTTTACTCCTTACTGGAATACTAACCAACATTGTTTAGTTGCTATTACTAAGTTTCTGTGTAATGGTATTGAATTAAATGTTACTGGTGGTCTTGTTTATGTATCTTTTGTCAATTATTATCAAAATAATATTGAATACTCTTGGGAAGTAGATACAAATGATATCATAAATTATACACCTAAATCATCTGGTGATTCTTTTTATTTTTACAATATTAAAGCAATGATTGCTAATTAAAACCGTTAAACCGTCTACACCGTAGACGGTTTAACGGGGGCTTGTCTAGGTCTGCATATTTCCACACAAAAATATGTAGACCAGATTTTTTATAATGTCTTTTTTAAACAAAACGTACTAGTAAAAGGCGTGTTTTTACACGGCTTTTACGGCAATAAAATCAACTGGTGCTAGCACCAGTTGATTAATGGAGTACTTAAAATGTCACTAACAGCGCAATTAAAAAAGCTTAAGAAAATACATGATGAAAGACAGCGCAAGTACTGCGAGCAGATACTAGAGCGTGTAAGAAAAAACAGGGAATTAGACGCAGTAAAAACAGCCTACAAGACAGTACCGCCAAAGGTCTGGATTAGTCCGCATTTCATCAACGTTTACACGGGCGGACGTGTCGAGATTTCCCATTTAGGTAGCGTCAAACGTGGCAAAACTTCCGCCAGATTCACACATGACATGTCAAAGAGATTTCTTTTAACGATGGAAAAGTATCCAGATTTTAAGCCGTTATATTTTATAACTCTCACGTATAAGTACATACAGTTTGATTTTAAAAAGTCGTATGATGAATTGGAAGAGTTTACACGGCGCTTGTCAAGATTGACAAGTAAAAGGTGTCTTTACTTCTGGAAACGTGAGTTTCAAGGACGTGGCGCAATACATTACCATTTAATTACTGATTTTGACTGGAAAATGACAGCATTACCCAGCAGAAAAAGTTTTTATAATACTGTCCTGTCAATCTGGAACAGTGTGACTAGACAGAATACTTTGTCATCTACCAGCGTAGAGCCTGTAAGAAGCAGTCGTGCGGTAGGTTGGTATCTTGCTTTATATCTTGGGTCGATACAGGACAAACATAACAAGATAAAACAGAACGTTGTACCAGAGGAGATTGTCAAGGCGTATGATGGCATAGACTCCGTAGGCTTTGGGCGCTGGTGGGGCGCAATCGGTAGTAGACAGTATGCAAAAGTCGGATTTCGTGAAGATTACATAGACGGTAAATACGCCAGCGAACTGGAAAAAAGATTACATGAGGAAAAGGACAGCGAAAACTATGATTATAAAGAACATAAGTATCATTCAAACATGTTCTTTTTTGATATGAGCAAAGATAAAAAACTGCTGACAGAAGCATTACAAAACTATGATTTTGCGCTTAACTGGTATAAGGAACACGATAAAAAACTACAAGAAGCTTTAGAAGATGAAAAAATATTAGATTTTTTTCAAGATGCTATTGACGAATTAACAAAAACGGCTGTATGATTGTTATAGTCAAAAAGCTTGATTTAAGTAGACAGAACTACATTACTTTATATAATACATATTCTGTCAACTTTATTTCAATTATTTATTATTTTCCTTATTGTGCTGCCTTACCACTTTACCTAGAAGTTTCCACCGTTCCAGCCCCAGTTTGATGTACCCCAATAAGAAATGTAAATTGCATTACCAGATATTCCAAGCTCTTTTTCTAAAATCTCGCATAAGCGGGCTGTCATCTTGTCACTTGCACCAGCATCGATACTGCCAAGAACCTTAACTTCAACATAGGCACCTTTATCAAGTTTGTTGCCACCAAAATAGATATCCTGCTTATCAAGCAGATTAATCATCAGATATGACTCGGGCTTTCCAATTATGCTGATGGCCTTTCCAAACTCGGACTTCAAAACAGCTCTTTTTTCTGCAGGCAACTCCATAGTTACCTTAGCTTCTATCATCGGCATACATTCCTCCTGGTTAATTTTGTTATAGTATACTATATAATTCTTTTAAAATATGCTCCACCATTCTGCTTGAGCCACTTGTTACATTTTTTATAATCAGGAAAAATCCGCAACACTTCATCGTAGAAGTCGCGGGAATGATTCATGTGGCGACGGTGGCAGAGTTCGTGAACCACTACACTATCAAGAATTTCTTGTGGCATAAGAACAAGAAGGCAGTTGAAATTAAGATTCCCCTCTACCGAACAACTTCCCCAGCGTGACTTTTGCAGGCGGATAAAGATACGGTTATAGGAAATACCAGCCATTTTTGCGTAGTGTTCTACCCTTTGCGGAATCACTTGCTTTGCCTTTTTCTTAATCTGTTTAATATCTTCTTCGGTCAGTGGACCCATGGAAGTGGCTAGTTTTGACTGTTTTTCTACTTTTGCGAGTTGCTTTATAATCCAATCGTTTTTTTCGTGGATAAAGTTTTCTGCAACAAATGCGGGAGTTCCAAGCGGCACTTTTACGATGACTTTGTTAGCATCTGCCACATGGATACACATTGAGCGTCTTCTTGATTTCTGGATTATGTAGGTTATCTTCATATTCTACCACAGTAATGGAAGGTAAGCTGCAATTACAGCAAGTATTACTGCTGGAAGCAT
>JAILIC010000102.1 GCA_024695475.1 Treponema sp. | reverse complement strand
AACATTCACCATGTCTTCCTGCTTCTTATACTCACGAGTCGAAAATCTGATTGCAAGTTCCGGGGTATTTTCCCTTCTGTATCTTTTAAAACTTGCAGAAATTATGTTTTCTCCAGCTTTACATTCTACAGGTATAATCTGCATTCCGTTCTGCAACAGAAAATCGACTTCATAATTTCTGTCTGGAGAATAATAATGAGGAGCTGCATCAAAAAGAGTCCGAAGCTGTTGAACAGTGTAGTTCTCTGTAAGAGGACCCTTAAATTGAAAATCTTTATTTAGAATAATTGCTTCGTTTGTTACTTCGGCAGCGCATTTTGCAAGTCCTACATCAAAGTAAAAAAGCTTAAAGCTGGATAAATCTTCAAATGCTTTAAGCGGTTGCTCCGGTTTTGTAACATCATAAATGCGTATTACTAATCCTGCACTCACAAGCCACTCTATGGCTTCTTCAAATTCTCTTGCCCGTGCACCATGCTTTACACATCCATAAATAAACTTCTCATTTGCTTTAGAGAGCTGACTTACAAGACTTCTAAAAACAAGAAGAATTCTTCCGGCATTGATTTTTCCGCTGTGTTTTGAAATATCATTTTCATAAAGTTCCAACAGTTCTTTTTGAAGTCTAAGAACAATGCCAGAGTTTTTTTCAGTCATCCATGAATAAACACATGAAGGCATGCCGCCAACAATGAGATAATTTCTGTACTGGTCAATCAGCTTATCATGCTGAATTGTTAATATCTCTTCTGGAGGTGTTTCAATTATGTATTTATAAAGTCCAGGTGCTAAAGCATTTAAAAATTCTTCAAAATCCATTGGATAGATATTTAAGAGATTTACCTTTCCAACTGGATAGCTCATTGGCTGAGCAAGCAAAGTTCCAAGTAAACTTCCGGCAGCAATGACATGATATTGATTTGCTTCTTCATTAAAATACTTCAGCGTATTAAGCGCTTCCGGGCACTCCTGTATCTCATCAAAAATAATTAAATGCTCTTCAGGGAGTATTTTATCCTCCCTAATTGTACCAAGACTTTCAATGATTCTGTAAGGATCTTTGTTTTTCTTAAAAATATCATGAAGTGATTCTTCTTTATCAAAAGAAAAATAGAATGTTTTTTTATAAAACTCTTTACCGAATTCTTTCATAAGCCAGGTTTTTCCAACCTGTCTTGCACCTTTTAATATCAAGGGCTTTCTGCCCGATGAGGCCTTCCATTCTTTTAAGTCGTCTAATGCTTTACGATACATATTGATAAACCTATTCTAGTATAAATTACACATTTTTGCACTATTTATTTTGAGAAGATTACACATTTTTGCAATATAACAGGATGGTATTTTACACATTTTTACAGTAAATGTACCAGTCAATAAAAGTAGACAAAAAAGCTCTGGCAAATTTTACTCTTACAGAAGTATAATAATGTTCTGATAGAAGATGGATACACTCTCTGCACTAGCTCGCCATAAAAACATGTCTCACATTCGGAGTAAAAATACGACTCCAGAAAAACTGATCCGCTCAGCACTATTTAAAGCAGGATTTCGTTACAGGATTTGTGACAAACGCTATCCAGGTACTCCAGACCTTGTCCTGCCACGATACTATGCAGTCATTTTTATAAACGGTTGTTTTTGGCACGCACATAAAGACTGTGAGTATTTTCGATTTCCCAAAAGCAATAAGACCTTCTGGAAAAAGAAATTTGCCCGTAACAAAGAACGGGACAAACAAACCATCAAAAACTATCAGGAAAAATGCTGGCGTATCTGTGTCGTATGGGAATGTGCCATCCGCGGTAAAAATGCCAAACAAAAAATAGATCAAGTAATAGACCAGATAATCCAATGGCTTGAGATACCCGACGAACCTTTTCTCGAAATATCCGGCAACTAAGATAATCAAAACACGCCAAAGTCTGTATTAAAAACACGCCAAAGTCTGTATCAAAAACACGCCAAAGTCTGTATCGAAAACACCGCTGAACAACTCAACTCCCTATTGAAAAACTGTTTTTACTTCATTATTCTAAAACGACAAACGGAGTGTTTATGAGCTTAATTGCGAATGTTTTAAAGCAGCTGGAAGGGACATCCATACACGATATCCTTATTCGTATAGAAGAATCTTATGAGCGCATAGCTGACGAACAGGGTATCTGGTATAAAAAGGCAAACTTTTTATGTCCTGACGGTTGCGGCAAATGCTGCCAAGGATTTGAACCATCCGTTTATACAGGCGAAGCGTTATATATGGCGGCATGGCTTTTAGAAAACCAGCGGGAAAAAGCCTTGCAAATTGCAGAAGGTACTTTTCCTTTTGATAATGGAGAACAAACCTGCCCGCTTTTTAATCCTGATTCTGCCTACCATTGTTCTATATATGGTGGCCGGCCTTTTATCTGCCGGTTATTCGGTGCGTCAAGTTTCCGGTCAAAAAATGGCGAAAAGATGTGGCGTCCATGCAAATTCTATCCAGATAGCGTACTTAAAGATCATAATCCACCTTTACAAAAAAGGCAGTACACAGAAGACGAAACTATTACTGTTTTGGGAGCAGTTCCGCCTCTTATGAGCGATTTAACGGAAAGTTCTGTCTCTGCAGAAGAAACTCATTTTATCCGCACAATTCTTCCAGAAACAATCCGCTGTCTTTTATGGATTATTGCCATGAACGATAACGATACCCCGAATGGAAGCCCGTCAAACACACCTTTGGCAGCTTAGTTTTTTTCGTCTGCTAACTCAATCTTGCCCAGAGGGTCTGGGTACGCCATGTGTGTGATGCTGGGGTCGCTATGTGTGTGATACTGGGTTTGCTATGTGTGTGACCCGGGGTGAGGCTGCCCCAGGGGGTCTGGGCGAAAAAATCTCGCCCAGGGGGTCTGGGCGAAAACACACTGTAGTTTTTAAATCCTCTCTCTCATTCCTATCTTGATACCTTGGTTGCACAAGTAGCTTTGATATTGTATTGTCACCTATAGACTAAAAATATCCTCAACACATGGAGTATTTTATGAAGCGCATACTACTTCTCGTATGTTTGGTTGCAACAACTTTTTCTTACAGTTTTGCCGCCGACAAAGTAAAAGTTAAAAAAGAAAAGATTGGTAATATAACGTACAACATGATCCGTGCCCCAGGTACAAATCTAGAAATGTTATCAACAGAAGTCACCCAGGAACTCTATGCATTCATCATGGGAGAAAACCCAAGCGCTGATATTGACGAGGAGTCTCTCCTGTACCCTGTAGACTCTGTCAGTTATAATGACGCAATCTACTTTTGCAACTTACTGAGCATGTTAAAACATTACCAGCCTGTATATGCAGTCAAAGGCGAAACAGATCCTAAAAAATGGGATTATACTCCACACCAAAAATTACAAATAAGTCCATTAAGTATTGATGAAGATCCCAATGCAAATGGATATCGACTCCCAACAGTTGAAGAATGGGACTTTTTTGCAGCTGGCGGAGAAAATTATAAGTATTCTGGATCAGATGATCTGGATGTCGTTGGTTGGTTCAGATGGAATTCAAAAGGATACACACATGAAGTTGCCCAGCTTGAGCCAAATGCATACGGCATGTACGACATGAGCGGCAACGTTGGCGAGATCTGTTCTGACTTTTATCCTACTGATGTAAGCGAGATTGTTGTCAGGGTTGTTCGTGGTGGTTTTTGCAGATCAGCAAGACGATACTGTGCAGTACCCATCAATGACGAAATTCTAGATCACCTGCCCTCTCATCAAGTTCATGAGTTTGCAGGCTTCCGCTTTATACGCCAGTATAAAAAATAAAGCCATACATACATTGTAGACAGCAAAGGCTGTTATGACATAATCCAAAGGTTCAAAAGCCTCTGGGGCTGTAGTACCCCTTAAACAAAAAAGCCTTCGATAGCATTGAAGTGTGAAGCACACCCCAATCATCGAAGGCCTTTCAATTTATACAGACTTGGTATGTAGTTTATTTATTAAGAATAAACTCAACGCGTCTGTTCTTCCAGTTATTTTCTTTATCCTGCCAATCAGCAACCAATTCTGTACCACCCTTACCCTGAGTAGCAAGACGGTTACCATTAACACCTTTTTTAACCAGATAGTCTTTTACAAACTCTGCACGACGCTGAGACAGAGGAATCAAAGCAGGACCCCACATACGTGGATTATCCTGTACTTCTTCCTGTTCATTGTCAGTAGTGCGGTTTGCATGCCCTACAACAGTAACCTTGTAATCTTTGAACTTATTAAGAATCTGTGCAATACGATTCAAGATACGCTCATTGTTTGCTGCCTGTTGAGCTGATACACCGTCACGTTTACCAGGTGCACTCTCAACCTTAAAGTCAGCATTGTCACTGCGGAATATAATAGAAGGAACTGCCATCTTGAGCAAATCGCCGTCACGGATAACCAAAACATCGATATTGATTACACCGTTGACAGTTGAAGTCATACCCAAATCATCAGTAGCTGTAAAGGTATATGGATAATCCATAGCAGACTGTACACGTTCTGCACGACCACGGCTGTCTTTCTTAGTATTGCTCAAACCGTCCCAAATGATACGTTCCGTGATGGTAGAAGTACCAGCTGTCTGCCAGAATGCAGAGTTACCCTGAGGATCAGAGATAACAAACTGCCAGTTTTTAAGGCTGCTTGTTGTCTGACCAGAAAGCTTGATAAACAAGTCATCATCAGTACCATCATTATCAGGGCTAAAGTACTCAGGAGCAGTTGCAACAGCAAGCTGAGGAGGAATGACAGAACAAACAAACGGAGTTGATGAAGCAATAATTTCTGTACCACGAGTATACTTTAATGTCAAAGTACCAGTTACGACACCTTCAACAGTCTGAGTACCAGCCTGGTTTAAACCATCCCAGATGATTTCTGCAGGAACAGCAGGAGAGTCTTTATCAGACCAGCTGCGTACAACTTCTCCAGCTTCATTGGTAATATCAAAGCGCCATGAAGCAATGCCATCTGCCAAAGAATTACGTACGGTAAATTTCTGAGTATCTTTATATCCGTCACCGTTTGGAGAAATACCATCAAGCTCTGCAGCTACGAATGCCTTTGCTTCTCGAGTATCGAGAGTCAAAGACTCGATACGGCTAGCAAATTTATTACCAGCTTCATCTTCACAGTTAAAGACCATGGTATAAACACCATCAGCAACCATATTTCCTGACTCATCAGTACCATTCCATTCAAAACTTGATGGTACAGTACCTGACCATGAGTACTGTTTTACAACTTCACCCTTGCCGTTGACGATCTTAGCAGTCCACAAAGTTTCGGTTGAGCAGTTTATGGTATTAACCTGGATTACATCCTGTACGGAGTCTCCATCAGGAGAGAATACGGTCCATGGGACTGTTGCAGACAAAACAGGAGCCTGAGTATCAAGTACAAATGGCTGTACTGAAGTCTTAGCAACAGAACCACTTTCAGAAGCGATTGTCAGATCAGCGGTATATGAGCCATCAGGACAGATAATACCGTTATCACCCTTACCATCCCAAGTAAATGTAGAAGGCAAGTTCTTTGTACCGGTAATAGTCTTTATAGCATTACCCTGTGCATCACGAATAACAAAGTCATAAGATGAGAGTGCACTCTTTGTTTTTGATACAACATTAAATGTAAGTGTATCCTTTACCTTATCATTATTTGGAGAGAATGCATTATCTTTCAATGTCAGCAGAACTTCTGTCTTGCTCGTATCCAATGTAAATGCAGTATCTGACTCTTTACGGAATGAGTTACCTGCAAGGTCAGTTGCCTCAACAACATATTTATATGAGCCATCTTCTGCAAGACGTCCAGTCTGATCAATACCATCCCACTCAAAGCTTTCTGGTGGGTATTCCCCAAAGTCAAATGATTTAACTACTTTTGCTGGATCGTTTGCCGCTACGATATATCCTTTCCAATCCTTTACCGGAGCACCAACTTTAGGTGTTACAACTTCATTAATGACGATAGTATCTTTAGTACCATCACCATCAGGAGAGAAAATCTTATCTGCAATACGTACTGCTGCATCCGGTTTTGTTGTATCAAGAACAAATACCGGAGACTTTACTGGAGTCGGTTCATATCCATTCAAGTATTTTGCAGTTACGCGAGCCTGATACTCTCCGTTTGGTAAAAGACGACCTGTATTACTCTTCCCGTCAAATACCAGTTTTGAAGGAGGATTTTCTTTATCTTTTGAGCTAGAAGGAACATATGATGCTACAACTTTATCAGACTTATCAACGATAGCAACTTCCCAGTCAACCAACTTATTGCCAGAAGCTTTTGAAGGAACAGGAATAGTTACTCCTAAAGTAACATCCTGCAATGGACTGTCAGTTCCTGGTGAAAAATACTTACCACTGTCCAAAGTGACATTAATAGCAGGTTTTTCAGCAGAAAAAATAATACCATTAATACCAGCAGGAGCAGAAACGTTACCTGCACGGTCTGTTGCAGTAATAGAATACGAATAAACACCGTCTTCTACAGGAAGACCGTTGTCGTTGGTACCATTCCATTCAAATGATAATGGTTCTGAAACAACCCAACGCATGGTGCGGACAGGTTTACCATCGATATCACGAATTTCAGCAACCCATTCGTCTTCTTTTGAACCATTCTGCTTAATCGGCAAGGTAACTTTATCACCTTCACCAAAAATACGGTTAGGTCCACTTAATGGCTCAACGGCAATCTGAGGAGGTGTACTATCAACAATGACACGGCGACGTGATGTCTTACTAAAGTTATTATTGTCATCCGTAGCAGTTACGTAAAAATAATACTCACCATCAGGAGCCGTCTCACCATTATCCATAACACCGTTCCAAGTGACTGATTCAGGAACAGCAATTCCCTGTTTTGGGGTTAACAAGAGCTTGAGAAAATTTTTAACATTCTTCTCTTTAGGAAGCTCAATCTTGTTACTGATGTTACGTACGACATTGCCCTGTGTATCTTCGATAATCAGGTTCCATGTTTTAACATACCGTTTGTCAGTAATTTTCAAAGGAATGATCAACTCATCCTTTACACCATCATTATTTGGTGAAATGTAAATATCATCCGCAAATGCGCTCATCGCACCGGCACATACCAGCAATGATACACATGCAAGTGATCGTATCGTTACCTTTTTCATTATTTAGTTGCCTCCTGTGAGGTTTCTTTTTCATTAAACAATTGAATAACTGGAGGTTCAGTATCTTCAAGACCAAGTTTAACAACAACGCCTGCAGAGTATGCATCAACATGCTCATACATACGCTGCCATGCGCCTGCAACAGTCATTTCACCTTCATCCCAGTTCATCTTCTTCATAAATCCGTTGTTCTTTGCCTGGAACTTGAATCGGAATGCCAAACCAACTGCAGGCAGCCAATTGCTTGAGTCTTCTGCAACTTCGCGGAGATTACACTCCCATGCAGTACTCAGTTTTACAAAATCCTTGTACATAAACTGTACGCCTGTATCTATAACCAAGTTTTGTACATAAGGAACTGCGACATCCAAAGAAGCTGCGCCTTCAAAATCGCCTGCGGTCAGGAAGGTTGCCGCAATACCAGCACGAAGTGTAGCAACTCCAGGGAAAGTATCAGACTCAGTCTTTTCATCGATACCAATTACCGCTGCTTTCTTTGTAAACATCTTTCCAAGGTTAAGGAATGAAACACCAAAGCGAACATCAGACAAAGGACCTAAGTCACCATAGTTATAAAATGCACCAACATTAAGTCCAGCAGCCCAATCGTTTTCATATCCCTTGAGCAAGCCACCAGCCAAACCAGCGCCTACTGACAAACTGTCAGTTACTTCCTTGGCAAATGAAATCTCTGTCATATAGAGTTTTTCCAAGTCCATGTGACTTAACTGTTCATTTACAACAAAGAATTCACCACTTGCCACACCCCAACGAGTTGGAAAAAGTAAACCAAACTGACCTGCAAAACCATTGTCATGGTCAGTGAGACTGTCACCATCACGCAAATAAGTAAAGCCCAAATCGAGCATTAAACGCTGTTCAAAAGCGCCTAGAGCAGGATTATACACCTGAGATGCAGGAGTCACATCAAGAAAAGCTCCACCTGCAGCTGACTGTGCTGAAGTAAGTTGAAAAGGACTTGAAATTCCAAAAATATTTTCGCCACCGGCAGGAGGGTTATAAGCAAACAACCCTGCAAGAGAACTAGTACAAAGTACTACGCCCAAGATTTTTTTCAACATGAGAAATCTCCTCTAGAATTATTATTAATTCATGCTAGTTTACTATATAACAACATAATTAGTCAAAGTGTTTCATTAAAGTAGCTTGAAGCATCACTTTTTTAGCATTTCTTTTCTATATATAGTATACACTATTTGAGTAATTTCTCCTTCTTTCTGGTTTACGAGAGAGACATCATTTGATAGAATAAATATTATGAAAATGTATACATTTAAGGGTGGTATATGTCCACCAGAACGGAAAGAGTTAACAGAGGAATCCCCCCTCTCAGAAGCATTTCCTTCTACCAAGACTGTTACAATACCTGTTACTATGGGTGGAGCTCCAAATGAGCCTGTAGTCAAGGTTGGAGATGTTGTTGCCAAAGGACAGTTGATAGCTGATTCAACAGCTGTAATCTCAGCTCCAGTTCATGCTTCTATTGCAGGAACAGTAAAAAAGATTGTACCTCAAATGGTTACTGGCAATGTGGAAGTACCGTGCATCGTCATTCAGGCTGACGGTTCTGATAACACAGCTTACATGGATCCACTTGATCCATTTACCTGTAGTCATAAAGAAGCTCTAAAGCGAATACGTGACGCAGGTATCGTTGGTATGGGAGGTGCATCCTTCCCAACCCATGTAAAACTGAATCCACCTGCAGGAACAAAAATCGAGTATGTACTTTTGAATGCAGCTGAATGTGAGCCCTATCTGACTGTCGATTACCGAGTTTTGAAAGAGCAAACTGCAAAAGTCATTGACGGTTTAAGTATCATTTTAAAGATTACTGGCGGACACGGCATTATTGCCCTTGAAAGCAATAAAGCGGATTTACTTCCTCTATTGCAGAATCAAATTGCCAGTCAAAATAAATCAAACGACATCGAAATTCGTGTCGTAAAAACAAAATACCCACAGGGCTGTGAAAAGAACTTGACACTTGCTTGTCTTGGTCGTGAAGTTCCAGCCGGAAAATTACCAACTGCAATTGGTTGTATTATTTCTAATGTTGGCACTGCTTGTGCAATCGCTGATGCATTCAGACTTGGCAAGCCTCTTATCGAGCGCCCATTAACTATCAGTGGCGGTGCTTGTGATACACCAAAGAATTTGATTGTTCCTGTAGGAACAATGGTTAGTGATTTAATCCCGGATACTATCCAGCTTAAAGCTGGAGAAACAGTAAAAATCATCAGTGGCGGTCCAATGATGGGTCTTGCCATGACCAATGCACAGTTCCCAATTGCAAAAGGAACCTCTGGTGTCTTATTCCTGACAAAATCAGAAACCTACCTTACAGATGAATCATCTTGTATCGGTTGTGGTAAATGTATTGAGGTCTGTCCTCTCCATTTGACTCCAGTCATGATGGCTCGTACATTGAAAGTCGGTAATACTGAAAAAGCAAAGAAATTTGGTCTTATGGATTGTATCGAATGTGGCAGCTGCTCATATATGTGTCCAGCAAATGTACGTCTTGTACAACGCTTCCGCATGGGTAAGGCATTGGTACGCGCACAGATTGCCGCAGAAAAAGCAAAGGCCGCTGCAAAAGCCGACGGAGGAAACAAATAATGGCTGAATCGGATAAAAACGAAATATATCTGTCATCTTCCCCCCACTTTACATTTGGAAGAACTACAGAAAACCTGATGCTTACCGTTTTGATTGCACTGTTGCCGTTATGTATATACGGTGTCATTCTTTACGGAATCAAAGCTGTAATCACAATCTTAGTTTCAGTAGTCAGTGCTGTATTTTTTGAAGCATTGTTCCAGAAACTGACAAAACAAGAAATTACAATTAAGAACTATTCTGCAGCAGTAACAGGTGTGCTTTTGGCACTCGTACTGCCTCCAACAACTCCTGTTTGGCAGACCATTTTGGGATCACTTGTAGCAATCGTTGTTGCAAAAGGACTCTTTGGTGGTTTAGGAGCAAACGTATATAATCCTGCTTTGACAGGACGTGCTTTTATGTTTGTCAGCTTCTCAGCAGCAATGGGGGCATCTTGGCTTGATCCAACAACTGATGCTATCAGTTCTGCAACAGTATTGTCAAAAATCAAGGCTGGTGAGTTTATCGCAGATTCTACAGACTACCTCACCTATTTCTTAGGAAATAGAGCTGGTTGTATTGGTGAGTCAAGCGCGCTCTTGATTATCTTGGCATTTATCTATCTGTTGGTTACCCAAGTCATCGATTGGCGTGCTCCTCTCGGAATGGTAGGAACTGTTGCCTTGACAACTCTTATCTCTGGCGGAGATCCAGTAATGGCATTACTTTCAGGTGGTTTGCTTTTTGGTGCAACCTTCATGGTAACTGATTATGCAACAACTCCTGTTACCAAATGTGGTCGCTTCGTATTTGGTGTTGGTTGTGGACTTATCACATTCCTTATCCGTAAGTTTGGTGGATATCCAGAAGGTGTTATGTTCTCAATCCTCATCATGAACTCATTGACCGCATTCCTTAACAATCTTACCGGACGCAAGTACGGATACTCAAACAAAAAGGCGGAGGCTAAATAATGAAAAACATGTTAAAACTCGGCCTTATCCTGGCAGCATATGCAGTAACATCATGCTTTTGTCTGGCACTCGTAAACAACATTACTGCTCCAGTTATTGAAGCACATCGTGCCGAGCAATTGGCTCAGGGTCTTAAAATCGTATATGCAGATGCTGATTCATTTGAACCAGTAACTGATTTTGAAAAACCAGAAGGTTCTATTTCTATTGATGGTTTGTATGCTGCAAAAAAGAACGGGTCTGTCATTGGTGCGGTAACTAAAGTTTCTGGACCAACATACGATCGTGCTACCATCATCGTCGGACAAGACTTACAGGGTGTTATCACTGGCGTACAGTTCCTTGAACTCAGTGACTCTCCAGGTTTTGGACAGAAAGCCCGTGATCCTTCATACAAAACAACAACAGGCGTAACATTCTACGACCAGTTTATCGGTAAAAAAGCTGCTGACGGTTTTACCGTAGGATCAACTTTTGAAGCTGTCAGTGGTGCAACAATCACTTCCCGTGGTGTTGGAGATATTTTGACGCAGGCTACATACACCGCCGGTCAGTACCTGACACAGTTTGGAGGTGCAGCTACTGGTGCAGCTCCTGTTGCAAAGAAGGCAGCAACCGTATTTACCTATGAAGATGCAATCGCTGACATGTTCCCAACTGACACCTATGGAGAAATCTCTATAGAAGAAGTTGCCGATGGTGAAGACCGTGATGTTGCTATCCCTGGTTCTACTGACACCATGTGGATTGAAAAGCAGTATCTTATTTCTGCAAATGGCAAAGTTATCGCAGCTGCAGTTTCTGCAAGCGGACAGTCTTACCATGATGCAGCAACAGTACTCACTGCCGTAGACGAAAAACGTACTATTATTGGTACAAGAATCACATTCTTAGATGACACTCCACAACTTGGTATGCGTACTCTTGAAGAAGACTTCTATGGCCAGTTTGCAGGTAAATCAGCTGATCAGAATTTGCTTTCTGGTGCTGATTACGAAGCCCTCAGTGGTGCCTCAATTTCTTCAGATTGTGTTGCAGATGTCGTAAAAGTATCTGCATATGAAGCTGCACAACTGATGAGTAAAAACGGCGGTGCACAAGCTCCTGCCGGTTCAGAAAACTACGAGCTGAACAAACATTATAATATCGACTAGGAGATGGGCATCATGAAAAACAATAAATTAGCAATTTTCACGAATGGCCTCAGCAAAGAGAACCCACTGCTTGTCCTTTCAATCGGTTTGTGTTCCTCTCTCGCTGTAACCACAAGTATATTCAACGGAATCGGTATGGGATTTGCAATGACATTCGTTCTTGCCATGAGCGAACTGATCATTTCTTTATTCCATAAACGTATTCCTGATTCAATTCGTCTGCCAATATTTATTATTGTCATAGCCGCTTTTACCACAATCGTACAGCTGGTATTGGCAGCTTATATTCCTGCATTGTCCGACTCACTCGGTGTATTCTTACCACTCATCGTTGTTAACTGTATCATCATGGGTCGTGTTGAGTCTTTTGCTTCAAAAGAGACACCTGTAAATGCTCTTCTTGATGCATTTGGCATGGGTTTAGGATACACTTGGGTACTTTGTGCAATCTCTCTTATCAGAGAGTTCTTAGGCACTGGATCATTTTTTGGCATTCAGGTTTTGCCAGAAGCATATACCATCGGATTTTTTAGCAAGGCTCCAGGCGGATTTGTCGTATTCGGTTTGATAACCGCAGTTACCGTTGCTATCAGTAAGCGTGCGGGGGGCGATGCAAAATGAGTGAACTTTTAAAGATCTTTTTGAAGTCAATGTTGGTTGACAACGTTATATTAATTCAGTATCTGGCACTTTGTCCGTTTATGGGTATGACCAGTGACACAGGTAAAGCCAGTGGTATGGGTATTGCAACATCTTTCGTTATTCTGTTGGCTGTTGTAGTAACCTATCCTCTCTATTATTGTGTTATGGTTCCACTACATCTGGAATTCCTCCAGACACTGTTTTTTATTCTTGTAATTGCCGCATTGGTTCAGTTGGTAGAGTTCTACCTTAAAAAATCTGCACCAGCTCTTTACAGTGCAATGGGTGTTTACCTTGCATTGATTACAACAAACTGTGCTGTTCTTGCAACAACACTCAACTGCATCAGCAAGGGATACAACTATGTTGAGTCCATCGTATACGGTGCAGGTTGTGCAGCTGGTTTTTTATTGTCTATGGTTGTTATGTCAGGTGTTCGCGATCGTATCGCTGTAGCTCCTGTACCAGCCTTTATCAAGGGAAAGCCTCTTCTGTTCATTGCAGCTGGTTTACTTTCTCTTTCTTTCCTGGGATTCTCAGGACTTATTAAATAAGGGAGCACCATATGACAACAATTATAGCTACGATTATTGTATCTTTTATTCTGGCAATGGTACTTGGTGTCCTGCTTGGATTTTTCCAGAAGATCTTTGCAGTACCAGTAGACGAAAAAGTTGCCAAAGTACGTGAATGTCTGCCAGGTGCAAACTGCGGTGGTTGTGGATTTCCAGGTTGTGATGGTTTTGCAGCTGCAGTAGCAGCAGGTAATGCTCCTGTTGACGGTTGTGCAGCCGGTGGTCCTGCAACAGCAGCAAAAGTTGGTGAAGTCATGGGTATTTCTGTCAGTGCAGAAGCTCAAGTCACCGTACTTGCCTGTCAGGGAACAAAAGAATGTGCTGCAGCTCGCGGTACCTATAATGGTGTAAAGAGCTGTGCAGCTGCTCATCAGGCAGTCAATGGAACTAAAATGTGTTCATTCGGATGTGTTGGATTTGGCGACTGTGTTGCAGTATGTCAATTTGATGCACTCCACATGGGTGAAGACGGACTGCCACACATCGATCCTACAAAGTGTACTGGTTGTGGTGTCTGTGTCAAAACTTGTCCAATGCACTTGCTGAGCAAAGTTCCTGTAACACGTAAAGGTGCCGTTGCATTGTGTTCTAACCGTTCAGAAAACAAACCGTCTATTATGAAAAACTGTAAAGCAGGATGCATTAAGTGCGGTAAGTGCGAACGAAGCTGTCCACAAAAAGCAATTAAACTTGTTAACGGGATCCCGGTTGTCGATTACACATTGTGTAACAGCTGCAAGACTTGCGTAGACGGATGTCCTACACATGTTCTTAAGCTTGTCCAAGATGTATTGACAGTAACAGCATAACGTATGTTTTAACGTAAACAGAGGCAGAAGTAAGTATTAATTACTTCTGCCTTTTTTATCCTTAATAGTCTCTTGACTATATGGCGAATTTAGCAGATATTTAAACTATGGGAAATTTCTTTCAAAAACTATTTGCATCTCTTTTCAATTCCAGTGACCCAGAAGCATTGAAGAAAAAAGAGCTTAAAAATATTGCAAAAACTTTGGCAAAGTCACACTACAACTATTATAAGTTTTCTTCTGATGAAGTAGAACCCGCCTTAGCTAAGCTATTTTTCCAAATTTACAAAGCGATATCTCCTTCTCAGATTATGTTTCAATCAATGCAAAATAAAAATGCATTAAAAACAATGATTGTAACACGTACTTTTTCTGAAAAAGAAGCAGAATTATACGAGCAGCTGAGTGAAGAAAATATACGAGCCAAGGCTAAATCAGTCTCTTATAATGTTCTTTCTGAAAATGTAAATACTACTTTGGAAGCATTTCTCAATTCGTTCGATGCCGAAAAAACAAATAAACTCAACAACTTATACATTAATATCACTGCATTTCAAGCATTCTGTACTTTTGATTACTATTTCTTTCTTAAGAAATTTGACTCAAGTCTTAAAGAACGCGATTTTAATGCTACTCCCCGATTTGACTCAATCAATGGCGATTATATAAAAGAGGACCTAAAGGATTTTGTTGCAGTTGCATGGGCTTTACAAAAAGACGCCGATTGGACAACTATGCTTTCGTTCTTTAAAGAAGTCAAAGGTGTTGAGCCAATAGCCATGAAGACATGGACACAAATACTGACAAAATTATCAAATATACGACGTAGCCATGCACTTGAAATGGTTCTCAAACTTGCATGTAAAGATCCTTCTTTTGAGCCACAAGTTACCATGCCATCAGGCAATGTTGTTGAACCATTTATTGATAAAGTTAAAAATGATGCCTTGAATGTACTTACTAAACTCAAAAGTGAACAAAAAGCATCAAAAGTTGATAAAATTGTTGATCAACTGTTTGGTAGCGATGTCGGTATGCGTCTCAAAAACTATACTGATGATGTAAACCAAGATTTTGCAAAACATCAGCTTTCACAGTATGAATATGTAGAGCCACTTAATTTTCTTAAAGCATTTCTCTTGGATATTTTTAAGACCGAAATGCGAGAATATTCAGACCTGATTCTCGTTCGTGGTCAATGGGCTACTGCAGCACTTTCAGCACAGATGTCCGAAGCATATAACGAGTTGCTTGAAATTTCAAACAACATCACTTCTTTTGATCAAAAACTTGCAGAAGATGGTGAAATTGGTATCAAGATTAAGACTCACATGCCAAGCTCAATGCGTAGTAAGGAAGCTGCTAATATCCTCGAAACACTTATCGAAGACGCAAACGATGAAGCAAAGGGGTACATCATTTCAGCAGTCAGGGACTTAATTTCGATTGGTAAGATTCTTAAACCATTGCTCGAAGACTATGTAAAACAGCCAAAGAGCGAAATGATTATGAACTGGAAGGAACTTGAAAAGTATGCTGATCATCCAATAAAAGATCAGGGTGTCAACTTATATAAGAAAATATACCTTTTAGTACAGCTTATCCAATCATATATTGGTGGCAATCAATAATAGGCATAAAAAAAACTGCATGGAGACATGCAGTTTTTTTTATTTAAAACGGTAAAGGATTAAGTATTTGCACTTGAATCATTTCTCAGTTTTTCCAAATGTGCTTTGAGAGATTGATGCTCTGCTTCGATTTCACTAATTTCTTTATTCAAAAAGACCGAAAGTACAGTTCGCAGGACAACAATACCTCCCAAGATGCCGAGCTCTGTAAGCCCTGGTTCCAAAATGGTTTTAAGGATATCAGACGCAATCAACAGCTCAAGACTTAGAAGAATATAACCACCCAAATCAACACGGAGCTCTCTTAGCTTTTCCATAGTATATTTACCCTTTGTCCTGCAAAGCTCATTATGGACAAAAGCTATAGAAATAAAAACGGTACCATAGACAACAACACCGATACTAATACTGTTGATAATGATAGCAATATACTCAACTGCAGTATTAATCATTTATAACTCCTTATTTAAAATCATTTGGATCTGGAATCAAGCCAGGAACCAGAAATTCCTTAGGCATACGGGCAAGCTTTCCGTCATTAGTAACACTAGCCCAAGTAACTTCTGCTTCGACACAGACGGTACCATCCTGTTTACGGATAACTTGCTTAAAAACTCCTGATACAGCACGAAGCTCTTTAGGAGTTACTTCAACAGTCAGTTTATCATCTAAAAAAGCGGATGCTTTATAATGGATATCTATATGAGAGATATACAAATAGTATCCTGCAGCAACAACTCCCTTATAGTCAAAATTAATTTGGTGCAGATATTCCATACGACCAAATTCAAGATAATTAACATAAACCGCATTATTAACATGACCATAAGAATCACATTCATATGATCTAACAACTAAATCAGCACAATATTTCATAATAGTAAAAGTATAAATTAATCAGATAATATTGACAATCATTAAAAAAGTGTCGTAGTGTATTTTTTATTTTAAAACAGAATCAACCAATTCTTTAAATGCAGGATCCTGATGTACACGACTGGTATCAACAGTATTCGAAATTGAGACGATACCATCAGCTGTAGTGATAATAGCTTGATCGGCTCCTTTTATTGGGTGTAAATCAGTAATAACAGTATTTTTCATTGTCATAGCAGTAAAACTAAACTCCTTGGTATTAGTATCTTCGAGCAATTCAAGAGATGCGGTTACAACACCGTCATCCTCATCAGCAGTAATACTTGTTTGAGGATGGGAGATATCCTGAACACCATTAAGCTCTTTTACTTTTTCGGCATTTTGAGGAGCTAACTCAACAGATTTTTGTACAGTTTCTTCAATCATTTCCAATTTCTCATCTGGTACAAACTCTACTGATTCTCTCTCATTATTTACTGGGAGAACCGCTGACTCAACTTCCACTGAAGCTACAGGTTCTGCAGTATCAGCTTCCTCTACTTCTTTTACAGGCTCCGGCTCTTCTAGAAGTTCAACAGATTCTGCAGGCTCAACATCGTTGACCGCCTCTATTTCTTCAAGTACCTCAGCCTCTTCCACTGATTCTATGTCGTCGATTTCCTCTGCCGCCTCGACTTTTTCTAAGTCGTCTACCTCCTCGACCTCTTCAACTGGTTCAGCATCATTTACAGGTTCGGCATCTTCCACTGGTTCGGCGTCAGCTACAGGTTCGGCATCTTCCACTGATTCTATGTCGTCGATTTCCTCTGCCGCCTCGACTTCTTCTAAGTCATCCACCTCCTCGACATCTTCCACTGGTTCGGCATCAGACAATTCCTCTACATCATCAGCAAGTTCCTCAACTTCGTTCAGTTCTTCTACATCGGACAACTCTTCTACTTCATCAACTGATGCCAGCTGACCTTCCGCCTCAGCTTCAATAAGAGAAGCTTCGACCGATGCATTTTCTCGATGCTCTTGCTCCACAGAATGCTTTTGTTCTTTTGGTTTCGACACCGTATTTGCAGGGGCAACTACAGAAATCGCAGTCTTTGCCAACACATCCTGTAGCATAGCCCGCAATTGTTCTGGATTAATTCCCTGCGATATACCTTGCATTCTATGTTCCTGAGCTTTTATCGCATCAAGTAACTCGCCCCAGCTCTGTTCAAGTACCTGAGAAAGTTCTTCTTGTTTTTTCTTATTATGCTTACCTACTTTTTTAATAATATCCTTAGAAACGGTATCTTTCTTTTTTGTCAGCAATTCTGCAACAGTATTCCAGCCTTCTGTATGATTACTTTTTGTATACTCCCGCAACAAGGCAAACTGCAACTTTTTGATATAATCACGGATATACGAAACATCATCGTACTGAAGATTACATAACAAAAACATGCCAAGGAACAACGAAATAAACACACACAACAGCAAGAGATAGCGTACTGTTGTTGACATCATAAAAAAAGATGAAGGATACATGCCAGAAACTCTAAAAAAACCCCGTACATTAGTAGATAATACAATATAGGAATCAGCCGCTTCCGTATCAGCTACGACAGAGTCTGGTCCCAAAGAACCGGCCGTATAATATCCTAAGATAGTGTCACTTACTTGTTCTTGTGCGATAACTGGCATTCCAAAAACAATGCCTTGCAAATTTCCCGATTCTGAGGCTATCAACGTATAGCGTTCATCTACTGCCGCAATTGCATTTTTGGCTAAAACCGACCGTAGCTCACTGGAACGTATATAAAACACAATGCTACCGCGATATATATCATATTTATCAAAAAAAGGCAGTGAGATCACAAATCGAAGATTGTCTTGATCAAAGTAAACGATAAAAGGACGCTCGCTGCCAGACAGCGACTCAGGGGCAACAATCAGGCTCTGAGGAAGTTCCTTTTTACCGCTATCAGTTTGTAGATCAGTATATTTTTTATATAGCTTAAAGTCTTTTTCTTGCTTTAATACGTCTTGTTTGTAGGTACTAAAATGGATACTCACATTGTCACGGTCTATGAGACGTATTCCCTCTAATCCAGGATTGGAAGCAATGAGAGCACCTGTCAAATTTGATCGAGCTTGTATATCATCTTCAGCAGCTCGCTGTTCCAGATAGGTCATCACCTTTTGATCAGCAGCATATGAAGTAAAATTCGAAATAAGAGAAGTAAAATAACTGTCAAAACTATCAGAAATTGTATCTAACTGCTTACGCAACTGAACTGTTTTTATCGGTTGATAGAAAGAGACATCTATCATTGTAAACAGTCCACCAAATGCAACTACAGCAAATGCTGCAAACAAGGCAACAGTAAATAAAAAACTGACAGCTGTTTTCTGTACAGAGGTCATCATTTATGTATCGGCATAAAAAGAAATGAGGATTAGTGCAACACCGAAAAACTCATGAACCCTACCACGTAAAAACACAGCACTGTACACATAAGTGTTATCAATGGTCTTTCTTTTTGTAGAGCATACTGGGACGTCCTCCTGTATCATAGTTGATATTTTCCAGTACAGATCCACTTTCAACGAGATAATTCATATATCTACGGACGGTAACACTGGACAATCGTGCATTTTTTGCAATCGTATCACCATCAAGCCAGCCCGTTGCCGTATCCAGATTGTTTAATATAAGCGCCAAAGTTTTTTCCTGTATACCTTTGGGATATTGTTTTTCTTTAGAGGTACCCAGATTTGAAATGATACTGTCAATGTTATGTTGATCAAGAACCTGGGCATTTTTTAGAGTACGTACTTTATTGCAATACTTTTCAAGTGCAATTTGAAATCGATCAAAGGCAAATGGTTTTACCAAATAATCGATAACACCAAGATGCATGGTATCATCTAGGGTTACCGTATCATTTGCGGCAGTAACCATAATAGCTTCCGTCTGTATATGCCGATCTCTAATGCGATGTAAAACTTCAACGCCATTCATGTATGGCATATATACATCAAGAATAAGAAGATCTACTACCTGTTTATCAAGAAAATCAAGCGCTTCCTGTCCATTACGGCAATGTCCTACGACAGTAAAATTACCATTACGCGTTACATATTGTTCGTTAATCATTGCGACCATAGGATCGTCTTCAACTATCAAAACACTATACATATTTACGTCCTGTTAAAACTAACCATAAAGCTTGTCCCCTGATCTACCTGTGACTCAAACGAAATTGTACCTCCCAAACTCTCTACCAATTGCTTGGTATGATACAATCCCACTCCCCTTCCAGAGCCCTTTGTGGAAAACCCTTGATCAAAAACACGAGCTTTTATATCATCAGCAATACCACAGCCGGTATCATCAACCGTCAGTAATAAGGAACCAGGCTTTGTAAAAACACCAAAAACAAGTTCCTTTACTTCCATTTCCATATCGGTACTTATTATGCGTTGATTCATAGCATCTAAGGCATTATCAATAAGATTGCCAGCTATCGTAATAAGAGCTTCACTCGGTATAGAAATGTGAGAAGCGGTAAAAGAACTCCCCTCTCGAAAAACAAATTTTACATTACATTCCGAAGACCGGGCAATTTTTCCTATGAGGAGTGCCGCCAATGCAGGATTGTCTATCGACTTTACAACCGTACTAATCGTCTCCCGCTGAATAATTGAAATATGTTCGATATACTCCATGGCTGCCTGATATTGCCCTATCTGTATTAATCCAAGAATGACATGAAGTTTATTGGTAAAATCGTGATTATTTGCCCTCATGGAGTCGACCAAATACTTGGTACCAGACAAGTCTTCCATAAGTTTCGTATACTCCGTCCTATCATGGAGGATGGCAACCCCGCCAATAATGTCCTGATCTTCTTTTATAGGAATACAATCGATAAGTAACTCAGCACCCGCCTCTGTCCGCTCTTGTATGTTAGAACGTATTTCACCATCAGAGATTGTTTTTGCCAAAAACTTTTGAATAAACACCGTATGACGGATACCAGTTAATTTTGGATCAGAATCATCATATTGCAAAAACTTTCGGGCTGCTTTATTTTCAAATTCAACTTCTAATTTAGCGTTTACCGCAACAATGCCATCGCTTATTGCATTAAGCGTATTATCCCGAATCTTAAACATCGAAGAAAAAATATCAGGTTCATACCCAAGTAACTTATGTTTTATATTTGCCGATAAGGTTTTAGATATAATCAGTTCTACAAAAACTGCAAAAATCGTTACTATAAGACATAAAAGGACGGTTCGTAATGTTATAGAATGCATACTCCGCCTCAAAATGATTGTCATGGTAAAACCGCAATACTGACCATCTTTATCATATAACACACAATAGGCACGCCGCTGAGGACCTGAAGGTCCCACATCGTTTTCTGTATAAAAACCATTTTTATGGCGCTCAAAATCAGGAATAGTCCCATCATAATGCGTTGCGATTAATTCATGGTTGGAGTGGTATAAACGAATATTGTTTTCATCAACTATAGAAATGACGTCAACCTCCGAGAGGTTCTGTTTAACATCATCAAAAGTTTGTAAAATTTCTACCCAGCTTTTTTGTCGAGATGCAACATATAGTCGCGAAATAAGTTCTGCAGTATTATGGAGATTTTGATTAAGTGCCCGATCAGTAAAGATAACATTTATTGTAGAAGTCCCTACTGCCAAAAATAAAGAGAAAGTGACTATCAAAATCAACTGACTCTTTTGTATATCTTTACGAATCGTATTCAGCGTGTTTTTTTTAGCTCCAAATGTATACTTACCCATAGTCGCTTTGTATCATACCATATAAAGAAAGTTTCAAAAGCCCTTTCCTAAGTAAAAAAAATGGTACTTCCCTCAAAATCATGTTTCTATCTTTCAAAAAATTGCCTTTCTATTTTAAAAGGATATGATAAAAACATACAAATTTTGGAGAGATTAATTATGGAAATTAGCTCGCTTTTTGAAACCCTTATGTTGGTTTGTTTTGGTTGTTCTTGGCCTCTCAATGTTATCAAGGCTTATAAAGCACGTACTGCCAGAGGAACAAGTCTGCCTTTCATCTTATTAATTATCACTGGTTACATCGGTGGTATTACTGCAAAAGTCTTGAACCACCAGACAAATTATGTTTTGGTTGTCTACTTCTTAAATCTTATTATCGTAATGGCAAATCTTGTCGTCTACTTCAAAAATGCAAAGTTAGATAAAATTGCAAAACCAGTTGTGACAAGTACAAGCGAAAAAGTTTCTGCATAAATTAAAAACAAAGGAGGTTTATATGAACACTTTTTCCAATGAAATTAATAAGTATAAAGCACTGAATTCTTTGGCAAGTGTTGGTTCAGTTGTTCTCTTTGGAGGATCAATGGACAAGGAAATCCCTGTTTTGGAAATTGCACAATCTTGCGACTTGAATTTTACTATGTACAATCGCAGCATTGATAACTTATCTATACTTGAAGCCACCCAGTACTACGAAACATGTATTGCTCCCATTCAACCAGAAGCAGTGTTGATACATATCGGTAGTACAGATATTGATTTCTTTAGAAACAATACCAGTGCATTTGACAAAGCGTACATAGCCCTGATTGAACGAATCAAGGCTGACAACAAAAAAACCCGTATTGCTGTTATTTCAGTTGCTAATTACAGCAAAAACGAAACTGTCAGTGAATTAAATCGGCATCTACACGCTATAGCAGACTCTGAACACTGTGAGTTTTGTGATATAAACCGTATTAAAGTGTGGAACCCTCGTGCCACAAAAGAAGTATTTTCATTCTTGTATGACACCGGATTTTTGCGTCCTCTGTCTATCAAAAAACCGGTACGAGACATTGTTAACTTGTTATACGGTTATGTTAATACCGCAATTGGTACTATCAAAGATGAAATCGCACCAATTCCACAAGTAGGTTAAGCTGTTCTAAAAAAAAGGCTGTCCTAGAAGATGACACTGATGTGATCACACCTTCAAAGGACAGCCTTTTTTTATATCTTACACATCAATTATGAAAAGCTTTTTACGCCCTGCATATCAAGTGTTGCAAAATAATCATCTATGGTTTCGCGCCGGCGTATTTCCTTAAAGGTACCATCAGGTCGCATCAAGATTTCGCCACAGCGGAGTTTTCCGTTATAATTAAATCCCATTGCCCTGCCATGTGCACCAGCGTCATGAATAATGACAATATCACCACGCTCTATCTTAGGTAATGGTCGCTGTACCGCAAACTTATCGCAGTTTTCACACAAAGAACCGACAACATCATAAACCTGATCTTTTGGGGCATTTTCTTTTCCACTAACGGTCACTTCATGGTAGGCCCCGTACATACCAGGACGCATTAAATCTGCCATACACGCATCAACACCAATATAGTCACGATAAATATGTTTTTCATGAATAGCGGTCGTTATCAACCAGCCATACGGACCAGTAATCGGACGTCCACATTCCCAATAGATTCCGAGTGGATCAAGTCCCGCAGGTACTATCATACTATCATATAAAGCACGAATGCCCTTTGCGACATAATCAAGATCCACTTTTTTCTGATCTGGCTTATACGGAATACCAACGCCGCCACCCAAATCTACAAACTCGATACGAATATCATATTCTTTTTTTAACGTGACACAGAGCTCAAAGACAATCTTAGCCGTATCGATAAAGAACTCTGGGTTTAGTTCATTTGAGGCAACCATAGTATGAAGTCCAAATCGTTTGGCACCAAGTGCACGACACTTTTGATATGCTTCAAACAACTGCTCTCTCGTAAGACCGTACTTTGCTTCTTCCGGTTTTCCTATAATGGCATTACCACCTTTTTTTAATGGACCTGGATTATAACGGAAACAGATGAGCTCTGGAAATTTTCCACCAAGAGACTCTTTTAAGAACGGAATATGCGTAATATCATCAAGATTGCATATATTGCCATGCTCATACGCATACTGAAACTCTGCAGCAGGAGTCTCATTTGAGGTGAACATAACTTTTTCACCCTCAATACCAGCTGCATCAGACAGTATTAATTCCGGCAAGCTGGAACAATCAGTACCGCAACCTTCTTCTGCCAATATTTTAAGGATATACGGATTGGGCAAAGCCTTTACCGCAAAATGCTCCCTAAATCGAGGAAAAATACTGAATGCTTTTGTAAAATAACGCATATTCTCTCGGATAGCGTTCTCATCATACAGATAAAATGGTGTAGGAAATTTTTTTACCAGCTCACAAAGCTGTTCATGTGATAATGGAAAATCAGAACTCATACCGTAATACTATAGAAATTAAGTCCAATATGCAATTAGTTTTTATTATTTTTATGTAATACTTTTATTATTTTTGTATAATTATACCAATTTTTACTTCTTTAACGCCTCTTCACCTACAAATAACCAGAGAACCATGTTCACTTACCTATCGCCCGCGTACTCTGTAACTCACGCTCTTCCAGTAACAGTTTTTTTCTTATATACTTTACAAACTATGGTAACTCAATATCTTATTCTTTTTCTTATTTCGATGGTGCCTCTTATTGAACTTCGTGGTGCCATTCCTGTATCACAAGCATTTGGACTTCCACTGGTAACATCATATATCATTTGCATTATCGGAAACATGATCCCCGTCCCTATTATCTTTCTCTTTGCACGTCGTTTTTTGGAATGGGGTGCAAATAAAAGGCTCATCGGTAAGATTTGCAGCTTTTTCCTAATCAAAGGGAAAAGAGGTGGTGAAAAACTACAGCAAAAAGCAGGCAAAGGTTTATTTGTAGCCCTGCTTTTGTTTGTCGGAATTCCTCTTCCTGGAACAGGAGCCTGGACAGGAACACTTGCCGCCAGTCTTTTAGACATGGACTTTAAGAGTACCGTACTCGCAGTGACTTTAGGTGTACTGCTTGCTGGTATCATCATGTCATTGGCAAGTGCTGGTGTATTTGGCGCTGCCAGTACACTACTTTCTTGACGATTATTAAAACTCATCCGTATATTTTATATAAGTTAATAGTATAATTATTTACTAGGAGAACATACATGGCTGAAAACAATCCTGATAACTGCACTCACAACTGTAGTAGTTGCAGTTCTAATTGTTCAGAAAGAGACTTTCACGTAAACCTTCGCCAAGGAAGCAAGGTTAAAAAGGTAATCGGTATCGTCAGCGGTAAAGGTGGCGTAGGAAAATCACTGGTAACAAGCCTGCTTGCTTGTAAAATGAATAAAAAAGGATATCGTACCGCTATCCTTGATGCAGATATTACAGGACCTTCTATTCCAGAAGCCTTTGGTTTAGGCGAAAGCCATGCAACTGGTGATGATAACTCTATCAATCCAGTTGTTACCGACAAGGGCATCCAAATCATGTCCATGAACTTTTTATTGGAACACGAAAGTGATCCTGTTATATGGCGTGGACCAGTTATTGCAGGTGCCGTAAAACAATTCTGGACTGATGTAAACTGGAAGGACGTAGACTTTATGTTTGTTGATATGCCTCCAGGAACAGGTGATGTACCACTCACGGTTTTCCAATCACTACCAGTAGATGGTATTATCGTAGTTTCTTCACCGCAGCAGTTGGTTCGTGTCATCGTTGAAAAAGCGGTTAAAATGGCAAAGACCATGAAGATTCCTGTTCTCGGTCTCATCGAAAACATGAGCTATGTAAAATGCCCAGATTGCAATAAGGAAATCAAAGTATTTGGCGAAAGCAACATTGCCGCCATTGCTCAAAATTATGGTCTTCCTGTTTTAGCTCGCATTCCACTGGAACAAAACATGTCTGTATCTATCGATAATGGTGACATCGAAAGCCTCGATGTTGACTATGTAGACACCGCAGCTGACATCATCGAAAAACTATAAGGATCTTTCCTCATACAGAACACTTACTCAGCACGACAGAGTACAACGATACCCTATCGTGCTGTTATGCGTTACTATTTGCAAGTAGACATACCTTTTTATATCGGTCTTCTGGAACCTTATCAAAATAAGCACTTAACCGGCTACGAGCATCATCCATATCTTTTGCATTAAGCATTTGTGTCTGTGCATAATGAGCAAATGAAAAATTGTTACAATAATAGGCAAAAAAACGCTGGCTACGAGATTTCCAAAACTCTGGCGGTTGATACAGCTGCAATGCATCAAGATAATCCAATCCCAACTGTAACAGATCTATCGAACAGTCTTTTTTTTGTCCTCCATCTAACGTTGCTGCCAATTCACTAAAAATCCAGGGTTTTTGTACTGCAGCACGAGCAATCATAATACCATCTGATTCTGGAGCTGTTGCAATCGCATTTTGTGCAGAAGCTATATCATGAACAGCACCATTTAATATGATGGTTACTCCATGCTTTTTATAACGATCCTTAAGTTGAGACACATACTTCCAGCGAGGATTACCCCGATATTTTTCTTTTCGTGTACGAGCGTGCAAGGTCAATTGCATCACGCCACACTCAACCAACATATCAGTAAATGAAAAAAAAGCAGCATCCGTATAGTCTTCATCACCTAAGCGCAGTTTTACACTCAAACGCATCGGCCGCCCATCACCGGCAGTATAGTCTTGCAAAGCCTGTTTTACCCCTTGTACCATACTTCGAGTTTCATCGACAGGCTTTAACATCCAAGCAATACCTGCTCCACTTTTATATATCTCTGGAGCACAGCACCCCATATTTATATCAACACCAATACCTCCAAGCTTTGCAACCACAGCGCACGCTTTTGCAAGTGGCTCTGCCGTAGGACCTGTAAGCTGCCAGACTATTTTTTCTGGTACGGGGCCATTTAGTAAATAATATTTTTCAAACTGTCCACCTGTCAACAATGATGGAGCGTGTATCATTTCTGTATAATACTCATCGCAACCACCAAAACGCTCAATTAAAACCCGAAACGCCTCATGACTCAATGTTGCCATAGGTGCACAAATCAACTTCATATCCGAGATTATAGCATAAGCATAAAAAAAACAGTATAGTGGTACTAATGTTTGAAATTGAAATAAAAGCACATGTATATGACTACAATACGACAGAGGCAAAACTCAACAGTATTGCAACATATCAAGGCAAAACAGAAAAACAAGATACCTATTGGCATTTTGCTACACCAGGTAAAACAAATACACAAGGACGCCCATACATTAGTGTCCGCATTAGAAAAGAACAAACTAATGACGATACCAAAGTCTTTCTTACCTACAAACGTAAAGAATTAAAACAAAGAGCTGACGGCACTACCTTTGAAGTAAATGATGAACAAGAAACACTCATTGCAGATGCAACACCGCTGGAACTCTTACTATCAGATACGGGGTATGTTCCTGCGGTAAAAAAACAAAAAAGAGTACAAGGCTGGATATATGACACACCACATGGGCAGGCTCACATAGAGCTTTGTACCGTACCCCCACTTGGCGATTTTATAGAAATCGAAATTCTTTCAGCATCGAATGAAAAAGAAACCGTTGCTACCATACATAAACAACTATGTGATATACTTGCGCTCTGTGATATTCCTCAATCACAGATTGAACCTCGATTTTATACAGACATGCTCAAAGAAGCTACACAGGAGAAGTACTAATGTTTAATAGATCAACATATAAAAAAATGGCAAAACAACAATTGCATAACCGATGGCGTACGCCCATCCTTATGGAACTTACTTGTGGTATCATTTCATTTCTCGTTTCGTTACCGACTATCATAAATCAATCACAACAAGTAATTTCTTTTAGTGGCAGTATACATATAAATGACTACTCACGTATTACAACAGGCAGACTCCCATCATTACTCTTTATTATAGTAATGGGAATACTGATTCCTGCAAAAACCTATGTATACTTCAAAATGACTCAGGAGCCAACAGCCGACATTTCATATAACGATTTTCTAGAAGGCTGTACCAGATGGTTTAAAAACTTACGGGCTACGCTCTGGTATGTACTATGGGTATGTTTATGGGGATGTCTCTTTTTTATACCAGGTATAATCAAAAGCATCGCCTATTTACCAATGTTTTTGGTTATTGCTGAATATCCCCATATATCCGTACGGCGAGCAATGACCGTAAGCAAAGTCCTTACACAAGGTCACAAAGCTGACTTATTTGTATTGTTTCTCAGTTTTATCGGTTGGTATCTGTTATTAGGCATTGTCCTCGAGATAGGAAAACACTTTTTACTACCTGTACTGGGATCTACAGAACAAATTCTTTCTCTGCTATGCTCAGTTTTGTTTTCACTATGGATTGCACCCTATATGTCACTTTCTTTTGCAAATGCATATAGGGCATTAAAAGAGGAAAACTTTGCATCAAAAAGACTCACAGAAGAAGATTTTATCGGTTAACAAACACCTTACTTTATAAAGGGAGACTTATATGATCGACGATCAAGATACAAATGACAACAAACAGCTCATTTCAGTCCATAAACAATCAAAGCCAAAAAAGGCGATAAACAAAAATGGATTAAAAGTCCTCATTGTTATCGCCATAATTGGAGTAATCACTGCCATCTCGACACTTCGCAACGTATCAAAAACTACTGTTCCTGGAGACGAGCAAATTACCACCAATCCAGATGTTTCATCAGAATCACCCATTGATATGTGGCAATTTGACAAACCATTTTCGTCACAGTTTAAATTTAACAAGCGGAGCAAATCAGATTACATCGCTGTCTTATATATAAAAGGCGTCATCGAGAGTAAAAACAAAACATACAACCAATCCTGGCTGCTTTCTACGATACAGGATCTTACAGAAGACCCAAAAAACAAAGCCATCATGCTCTATATCAACTCCCCTGGTGGCGGTGTATATGAAGCAGATGCCGTATACCTTGCTCTTGAAGACTATAAAACAAAGACAAGCAAACCTGTCTTTGCATACCTCGGGCCGTTGGCAGCTTCTGGTGGATACTATATTGCCTGTGCAGCAACTACTATCTTTGCAAACAGAAATACACTTACAGGTTCAATTGGTGTCATATCTGGCAGCTCAATAGATGCAACCCGCCTCATGGACAAGTTAGGTATCACTATGACAACTATTACGGCAGGACGCAATAAGAACATGGGTAACTACAACGAACCTTTCAACGATGAACAGAAAGCTATCATGCAATCTATTGCTGATGAAGCCTATGACCAATTTACTTCGATTGTCGCTTCAAGTAGAAAAATGCCATTAAAGCAAGTACACGTACTTGCAGACGGACGTATTTACTCTGCTCTGCAAGCAAAAAACAATGGGCTTATTGATCAGGTATGTTCCTGGGAAGATGCGCTTGCTGAACTCAAAAAAGAAGAAAATGTTGGCAACTGCACCGTTGAACCATTTAAAGTTGAAGAAAAAACTTCTTTTTACGAATACGTAAAAGGAGCCGTAAGCTCAATCGCTACCATCAGTGCTGCCATCAATAAAGGCAAAGCACTCGATTTACTTATCCGTAATCTTCACAATAATCAACCAGTCCTCCAGTATTTATATCAACAATAATCAAAAATCATATCGTAAAGTACATTCCAAAAGTCCTTTGATTTTTGGAATGTACTTTTGCTTTTGTCCCCAAAAAATGTTTTACTTAGAAATTTTCTTTTTCTTGTTTTGAGAGAAAAACCATGTTATAATTTCAAATATATTCTGATAAGTAATTTCACAGGGAGGAATTATTTAATGAAAAAGTTTATAAAATCAATTATGTTGGGTGCTGCTGTTTTAGGTGCAACGAGTGCATTTGCTGCTCCAAAAGCAAAATCATTGATTCTTGCTACAAAGTTCCTTGATTCAGAAGAGACTGCTATGTCTCTAAGAAAAGTTGAAAAAGCAATCAACGAACGTGGCAAATCATGCAACCTTTCTATTAAGATGTATCCAGGTCTTACCTATGCAAAGGCTGCTGACTGTATGGAACAGATTTCACAAGGTGCTAATGTTATCTCTTGTGATGGCATCAACTTTATTGCAGAGTATGTACCAGATTACGATGCAGTAACCGGCCCATTCCTGTATGCAGACATGGCAGAATACCTAGCCATGACCAAGACAAAGCTCGTAAAAGACCTTAACGCAAAAGCTGCAAAGCAGGGTATCCATGTTCTTTCATTGGACTATGTATTTGGTTTCCGCAGCATGATGACAAACAAGGTTATTGCAAAACCTGCTGACATGAAAGGTTTGAAGATTCGTGTACCAGAGTCAAAAATTTACTCTTGTACATTGGAAGCCCTTGGTGCAACACCAATCGCTATGCCTTATGTAGATACATACTCAGCTATCCAGCAGAAAGTTATCGACGGTGTTGAAGGTTCTATCTCTACATACTGGGGAACAAAACAGTATGAAAACGTAAAGAACTACTCTCTTACAAACCACATCCTCGGTGTTTCTGGTATCGCTATGTCAGAAAGCTACTGGAAGAAACTTACAAAAGAACAGCAGCAGATCATTGCTGAAGAGTTTGAAAAAGGTGCTAAGGATCTTTATGAAGTTACCATGGCAAAAGAAGGCGAAATGATGGAAAAACTTAAGGCAGAAGGTGTAAAAGTTAACACTGTAGATACACCAGCATTCTCAAGTGCATGTGCTTCTGTTTATTCAAAAAAGAACTTTCCAAAATGGTCAGAAGGTATCTTTGACAAGATCCAGGCAGAACTTAAAATTATCCGCTCAAAAAAATAGTGTCGTTTTGACATAAATCTGTTCGTCACAAAGTAATCACACGACAGTGTCTTCTTTTGACGAACGGTATTATTGATTACAGTATCAAAAAAATCCACATGCTTTGTTTTTCAGAGTATGTGGATTTTTTAGGTTTAGCTTCCAAACAGCATCTATGCGGAAGCAATTACGGATTTTTTATTTTTTTTTACGAAGCCATAATTATCAAGATCAATAATAGAATAAAAAAAATAAAAATGGAGGGAAATTTGAAATTCGATAAAAAGGACATGTTGTCCAATTTTGAATTGTACCTTGGTGGTGTTTTTATTACATTTACCATTCTTGTTACAATTGTCAACGTTTTTACCCGCTACTGCCTAGGATTTACCTTCTTCTGGAATCAAGAAGTAGCTTTGTTTGGCTTTGTATGGGCAATTTTTCTTGGAGCCGCTGGTGCTTTTAAGCACAACATGATGATGGGTGTAGACTTTCTTTTGCAAGTCACACATGGCAAAGTTAGAAAGGCAATTAGACTGATTGGAAGCATTTTGGTTTGTTTTATTACAATTACCATGCTTATCCTTTCTTCTTCATATATTTTAAGAAGTAGAAAAATTACTCCTGTTCTTGAAATCTCGTATAAGTGGCTAAATTTGAGCATTATTATAGCTTTTATATTTATGTCTATTTATTCAGTAAATAAAGTAATAAAGGAAGTCCTGATTTGTCTCGGCAAATTACCAGAGCCTTCTTTGCTTAGCGAAGAAGTAACTGATATCATTGGAGAGGAAAGCAAATGATTTTTACACATCCCATGTTTCCTATTGCAGTGTTATTCATTTTGTTCTTTATGAATGTACCTATCGCACTTTCATTGATTGGTTCAACACTGTATTACTTTGTATTTATTAACGACAACATGCCAACAAGCTTGGTTATACAACAGTTTGTCTCGGCTGTAGAGTCATTCCCATATCTTGCAGTTCCATTCTTTATTATGCTTGGTTCTGTAATGAATTATTCAGGTTTGAGCGACAGCCTTATGGACTTTGCAGAAGTTCTTGCCGGTCACTTGAAAGGCGGTCTTGCACAGGTAAACTGTGTACTTTCCGCTCTTATGGGTGGTATCAGTGGTTCTGCAAATGCTGATGCAGCTATGGAATCAAAGATTCTTGTTCCTGCTATGTTGAAAAAAGGTATGCCTCTGGATTTTTCTGCAGCAGTAACTGCTTCATCATCTGCTGTTTCTCCAGTTATTCCACCGGGAAACAACCTTATCATGTATGCTTTGATTTCAGGTGTTACCGTAGGTGATATGTTCCTTGCCGGTTATACTCCTGGTATTTTAATGACCATCGCATTGATGATCACCGTTTACATCATTGCTGTTAAGCGAGGATATGCACCTAGCCGTGAAAAACGTGCAACACCTATCGAAGTATTACGTCAGGCATTCAAGTCAATCTTTGCACTGTGTATTCCTTTTGTAATCATTCTGGGTATGCGACTTGGTGTTTGTACACCTTCTGAAGCTGGTGGTGTTGCAGTTTTATTTGCATTCGTAATCGGAGTTTTTGCACACCACAAGTTAAAGTTGCACCATATACCGCTCATTTTGAAAGAAACTGTTCAAAGCACTGGTTCTGTTATGATTATTATCGCAGCTGCAAAGGCTTTTGGTTTCTATATGTCATGTGAGTCAATTCCAGAAATGATCACAACAGCGCTTCTGGGACTTACGGAGAACAAGTTCCTGCTTTTGATGGTTATCAACGTAGTTCTTCTTGTTGTTGGTATGTTTATCGAAGGTGGTGCAGCATTGATTATTCTTGCTCCACTTTTGGTTCCAGCTGTTATGAGCCGTGGCGTTGATCCTTTGCACTTTGGTGTAATCATTATCGTTAACATCATGATTGGTGGTCTTACACCTCCATTTGGTTCAATGATGTTTACGGTATGTTCAATTGTCAACTGCCGTTTTGATAAGTTTGTAAAGCAGGTTTGGCCATTCATCGTGGCCCTTATCATCGTTCTTGTTCTTGTTACATACTCTGAAAACGTTGCTTTGGCGATTCCAAAACTATTTGGATATGTACCAATTCATACCGGTGTCCTATAAGTTATAAAAAAAAGGCTGTCCGATCGATCGGATAGCCTTTTTTTATCTCACAGTTTATCTTAAATACTTATCTCAAATATGATCCAATTTCTGGCAGACCAGTAAAAATCGCATCTGCACGTACTTTTGACTCACGTACGGTATTCATATCAGCTTCACCACAAAGAACGAGCAATCCATGAGCCCCATTATTAACACCAGTAGCAACATCTGTATACAAACGGTCGCCTACAAATGCAATCTCCTCACGCTTCCATCCCATACGTCTGATTACCATATCAACAGTTTCTGGATTAGGTTTTCCTAATACTTTTGGTCGATAGCCACCAGTTGAAGCGGCAAACATATCACAAAATGAACCGACATCAGGTAAAAAACCATCCTTTATTGGACAGTTAAAATCTGGATGAGTAGCAAGATATACCGCACCAGCTCTAATAAAATCACAGGTTTTCTTGATTTTTTCATACGTAAGGGTGGTATCAAAGCCAATGACAACAACCTCTGCATCTTCCTGTACCAAATTAATGCCACCAGCCTCAAAATCACTGACGAGAGCCGGGGTACCTACTAGATACACTCGCTTACCTGGATATTTATCATTAAGATACTCGATAGTAACATCACCACTTGTCATAATCTGTTTACGATCAATAAAACAGTTCATTTTGGCAAGCTTTTCGATATACATATCACCATTTTTAGATGAGTTATTAGTAAAAAAACAAAAATCACGTCCTGTTTCTTTTAACTTGGCTAAAAAATCAAGGCTCCCGTCATAGATAGTTTCACTTATATAAAATGTACCATCCATATCAAGAACAAAATGACGGCAAGAATCAATAAGAGCAGCCTTATCAATCCCCTTGTTCCATTCTTCAACTTCTTTTAAATCATACATAGCAGCACCTTACAATATTAATTTTTTACTTACACATTGTTTGTTGCACCAGAGTGAATTTCTTCATGCTGAGCAATAAACTGGTTTAACTGTGTCATAGTAATTGGTTTTTTTGTTTTCATGGTAACAGTATACTTGGTCAGTTTTTTAGATTCACGGCTAATGTTATAATCAACAATTTTTGCGTCCATCAACTTAGAAAAGTCTTCCAACGTATGCTGAAACTCTAAAGGATTATCAACAAGGAATTCCAAAAAGTTATTAGTAAAAGCATCAACACCTATAACAAATTTGTGCATTAATGCCTGTATTACGGTCACTAACAATGCAGCAAAAATACCAACACCCCAAAGTCCGGCACCAATAGCAAGACCAATACCAGCTGTAGCCCAGATACCAGCAGCGGTGGTAAGTCCCATTACAACATTGCGATGTCTAAAGATAGAACCAGCTCCTAAAAAGCTGATACCACTAACAACCTGTGAGGCTATACGAGAAGGGTCTGCACCGCGTACACCATTTAAAAAACCACCAGATCCCTGTTCCAAATCAAGAAAGCCATATTTTGATACTATCATGAATAATGCAGAGGCAAAACAAACAATAACATGAGTTCTAACGCCAGCTTCTTTTAATCGTTGACTACGTTCATAACCGATACATGCACCACAAATACATGAGAGCAAAATTCTCCCCATAAAATCAATATTCTGAAATATGGAAATTTGTGAAGTCAAAGATTCAATTAATGTCATTACCTTCCCCTTTTAGTTATACCTGTATCTTTATATTTTACAGCATAAAATAGCTTAATACAACCATGTCATGAGAAGCCAGTATACCAATACAAATAAAGTTTTTAGCGCAGCCTATATGCTTTATACCTAAATAGAAGTATATTTTATAGTGACGATGATTGAATTAGAACAAGAACAAAATACAAAGACACGATGCTTGCTCGTAGGCGAGCCTGAAAACACACTTACCGAGCTACAAGGACTCGTAAAAACATTAGGTATGGAAGTTGCCCATATGGTTACACTCGTCCGTATGGAACCAAACCCCGTATATGGTATCGGCAAAGGTAAAGCTACAGAAATTGCACAACTTGCAAAAGAACACAGTGCTGACTGCATCATATTTGATTTTTCTATAGAACCAACAAAACAACGCAATTGGGAAAAACTTGCAAAGCTCCCCGTATTTGACCGACAGGAAGTCATTTTACGTATCTTTTCACAACGAGCACAAACAAAAGAAGCAGTTCTCCAAGTACAGTTGGCGCAACTTACTTATGCGCTTCCCCGTTTAGCACACATGTATGGCGATATGGCACGCCAGAGAGGTGGCAACTATGGCTCAAAAGGCTCTGGCGAAAAACAATTGGAACTTGACCAACGTCAGATACGCGAAAAAATACGGCAAGTAAAAAAAGAACTCGAACAGGTTGTTATCAATCGCGAGACACAACGTAAAAAGCGCGAAAAAGTCCCCTTGCCTACCTGTGCATTAGTTGGTTATACAAACGCAGGCAAATCAAGTCTGCTTAATGCACTGACAGGAGCTAATGTATTTGTAGAAAACAAACTGTTTGCAACACTCGATCCGACGACACGCAAACTCTCTTTTAGAGAGGGTAAGAGCATCTTACTCACCGATACTGTAGGTTTTATCAGCAATCTTCCCCACTCTCTGATAAACTCATTTAAATCAACACTCGAAGAAACCATACGATCCCAATTGTTGCTTATCGTCATTGATGCATCTGATCCAAATGCAATCCAACAATACAAAACAGTTTGTTCCGTACTGGAAGAAATTAAAGCTGACAACATCAAACATCTGGTCATACTTAATAAAATGGATCTTGTAGATGATACGGCAATGGCACTCAGCCATTTAGATGCCTATTTTCCAGATGCGATAAAAATAAGTACTAAAGAGCAAACTGGCTTTAACCATCTTATAGACTGTATTGCCAATGAGCTTTTTGGACATATTCAGCAATGTATTATTCCAACAAGTGACCTTAAACAGCTTGAAGATATCCGAAAAAGAGGGATACTATATACAGAAGAGTGGCTTGATGACGGAATACACATCACCGCACGTATCAATTGATTTTGCAAGGAGCCCCCGAATGAAACTGACAATCAATACAATTCTGGTTATCATTCTCAGTACCGTGATAGGCATCATCTGTGTAGGAACAATCGCAGTATTTATTACGCAAAAAGGCATTCCTAACTCCATGCGTCACTCTGATCCACTTCCCGCCACTGTCTCTCAACAAGATAATCTAGGAACCTTTGATGAGATTGGACAAATCCGCGCGATAACAAAAGCTGATGATAACAATGCTCACGGAATACCAGTTGTCGTAACACCATGGCTAGCATATACAGAAAAAAACAACATTGCCTTTTACGAAGAACTTGCACAAAAAAACAGAAAAATAAAAGCATTATTTCAGGATTACTTTTCACAATACACCGAAAAGCAACTTCTTGCAAAAGAAGAGCAGACCGTCAAACAGGAATTGCTTGATCTTATCAATCGGCAACTCGTAATGGGACAAATATCATCACTATACTTTAGTGAATATCTTTTTTTGGAATAACTTTTTTCTGCAACTTTCTAAGAATAACGGTGTCTGATTAATACACGGAGGTAAAAAGTGAATTCAACTGTAACATCAGCAGAAGCACAAGTTGTACTAGCAGTTATTCCAATCGTTGGTATTGTCATTGGGGGTGTCATTATATTCTTTTATCTCTTATGGCATCACCATGAAATTAAACTACAAATTAAGACAGGCATCTACCATCAGAAGAAATTTGATCTCAAAACTTTTTCTCTGTTAACTGGGCTCTTACTCACAGGGACTGGTGCTATTTTAACGTTGTTTTTTATTCTCATGGCAGGCGGTTCCTACACTATTTTAGGAGGTTTAATTCCTCTCATCATAGGTGTAACACTCTTACTTTTTTATAAAATCAATCCAGACTTCAAAATTACCAAAGACGAATGAGTATTATAGAAACTCCTGTAGGTGCGATCAATCAAAAAAGAGATGAAACTCTGATAAAAGCAACCCTACAGGGGGATATGAAATCTTTTGCCACACTCATGGGTCTCTATAAGCAACGTATAGCTTCCCTTGGTATGAGTTTTTTTAAGAATACAACTGATACCGAAGATTTTGTGCAAGAAGTTTTCATACGTGTGTATACACATCTATCCTCTTTTCAAGGTAATGCGTCTTTTTCTACATGGATAACGCGTATTGCCTACAATATGGCCATCTCTGCAGTAAACCGCCGCAAAGAGTATCTACCTATTGCAGATGAAAATGCACTTATTGATCCAGGATTTACTCCAGAAGAAAAAGAACTTAGACGTATAACCATGCAAGCGGTACGTGAAGCTGTCAAAGAATTACCAGAGCGGTATGCTGTGTGTCTTGATATGTATTTTTTTTATGACATGTCATATCAAGATATAAGTGACACCATCGATTTACCTATAAATACCGTTAAATCACATATTTTTCGTGCAAAGAAAATCTTAAAAGATACACTAGAAGGAGTTCAGTTATGACACATACAAACAATCAGCACACAAAATGCGATACTTTTATGGATACATACTTACAGTTAGACAAAAATGCTTTTTTACCTTTGTCCCTTACCCTGCATTTACTAACTTGCAAAAAGTGCAGGACACAGGTACGTTTACTGACAAAAGCCGAAAAAGTATTGGCAGAACCTATTAAGGTACAAGTACCATCAAGTGATGCAACTATCGAAGCTGTCTTAAAACAAATAAACCCAACATACAATACACAGGAGCTTCAAAGTCCGATTTCGCTCTCAAAGTGGATAGTATCTGGGCTCATCATGATAGTCCTGCTTATAGTATTTGGGCTCTTTACTAATAATATGGGCAACTCGTCCTTACTTATTCCCTTTTATTTAACATTTGCCACAATCGTAGTTACCTATTGTGCAATGTTTATCGGTTGTAATATGGATTTTTTTGTCAAAAAGATTGAGACCTTGCACATTGCCATCTAGTAACGTTGTAAATTGCGTTTACAGCAATTTACAACATCACGACAGTAGTATGCTTATTTTACCAGATTAAGAGGATTGACGGTTTTACCGTTTTTGTACACGGTAAAATGCAGATGGGGTCCTGTACTCAATCCAGTGCTACCAACACGTCCGATAATAGAGCCTGGAGTAACATAGGCTCCATTTTTTGCTATGATGGCACTCATATGTCCATATAACGTTTTATAGCCTGAGTGATGGGCAATGATAACAAAATTACCATAGGTAGCATTAAATCCAGTAGAAACCACTTTACCTGACAATGCTGCATAAATCGGAGTGCCTTGCGGACATGCCAAGTCAATACCACTATGATACGAACGTTTGGAAGTAAACGGACTTGAACGCCAACCGAAGCGAGATGACAAATAGTAACTACGATGTATAGGAATAGTAAACAAATCACCGTTGATTTCCTGTCGTGTTACCCAATCAAGCTCTGCATCAGGAACAAACAGAGAGTCACCTGCTTTTAAAGCAACAGCAACTTCTTTATGATTTACAGATGCACATTTAGCGGCATCTACTTTATAGGCTTCTGCAATTTTATCGATGGTCTCACCATCTTCTTTTACGGTATATAAAATACCAGCCATGTTTGGTATCTTAAGATACTGTCCCACCTGCAAAAGACGTGACTGACGAATATTATTGAGACTGATAATGGTATCTTGAGTAACCCCAAATCGCTCGGCAAGGATACCAATCATATCACCTTTTTCAACACGATACGATCGATAGGAAAGTGTAAGTGCAACATCAGAAAAAGAATCCGAAAAATCTTTTGATTCTTCGATATCAACACTCGTTAAGGATTCAAAACCAGGACCTGGAGTTTCCAAACCACCACGACCTTGTGCATGCGACTTACCATATTGCAAAAAAGTATACGTAAGCAATCCGCAACACACCAAAATGGAACAGATAGCTAACGAGCATATGACACTTCTTTTAGTAATGTTATCCATAGTAATATCCTAAATAGTATATAGTTATTTTTTTTCTATGCCTAGTAAGTAAGTCTCAAAAGACTCAGCACGACAGGCTTCAGGCTTAAATCCTTTTGCAGTTGCAAAAAGGGTTCTCAAGGTTTTTAAAAACGCCTGCTGACCACCATTTTGAAAAATCTTTACAACAAAGTTGCCTTTTGGTTTAAGCATAGTCTGTGCATACCAGATTGCCATTTCTACCAAGCCTTCAGATCGGGCAGTATCAACGGTTCTGTTGCCTGTTGTCAACGGGGCAGCATCACAAACAACTAAATCAAAAGGTCCATGCTGCTTAATCTGGTCACGTACAGAGGCTTCGTTCAAATCTCCTTGGATAAATACGAGATTATCGCCTTTAACATCTTTTGCTAAGGGATTTAAATCACAAGAGACAACTTTGCCAGTACCATCAAGTTTACGCAATAAAAATGTTGTCCAACTTCCTGGAGCTGATCCTAAATCAAGAACGGTATAACTTTTTTTTATCATGCCAAACTTTTCATCGATTTCCTTAAGCTTGTAAACGGAACGGGCTGGATAACCTTCCGAAAAAGCCTTACGGGACCAAAAGTCTGGTTTTTCATACGAATTTGCACTCATATCTCTATTGTCGGTATATATTTATTTGTCTTTTATGATTATTTTCGTTATACTTATGTAATATGCAGACGGCAAAAGAGATTTTCGGAGATAGACTCACACAAATTGAAAGCATTTTATCTCAGGCACTTCCAGAACAGATAAACAAGGAATGGAAGTCACAATCTTTCGGAATTCTTCCAGACTCAGTAACAGAAGAGCATTTACAGGAATTAACACATCCTTGCAGACATCTGTTTACCTCTGGTGGCAAGCGTTGGCGTCCTTTGCTACTCATCTTATGTGCAGAAGCCACTGCTCAAAGGACAAAACGTTCCTGTGATGTTGCCTATCAAGTCACACCATTAGTTGAGTTTACCCATACAGCAAGTCTTATTCATGATGATATTGAAGATTGTGCAGATACACGGCGTGGCAAACCTGCGGCACATATAACCTATGGCATTGACCGGGCTCTAAATGCTGCTTCATGGCTCTATTTTGAAGCAGGCGCCTGTATTAATGCGTTACCAATTTCAGATGAAGAAAAGGTGCGTTTATATGCACTGTATACCAATGAGCTTCGGCGGCTGCATCTAGGACAAGCGATGGACATACGATGGCACCGAACTCCTGCGCTCATACCAAGCATTGAAGAATACTATGCAATGGTACGGAGCAAGACTGGTACTTTGGCCTCACTTGCAGCACAAGCCGGTGTACTTGTAGCAGGTGGTACCCAGGAAGACGCTGTACAAGCTGGAACACTCGCTGCAGAAATCGGCATAGGTTTTCAAATCCTTGATGATGTACAGAACCTTACCACTGGTAATCCAGGAAAAAAACGCGGAGATGATATTGTTGAAGGTAAAAAAAGCTTACCACTACTTCTCCACATACAAAGTCAGCCTCAAGACAAAGAGCGACTCATAGCTGATATGCAACAAGCACACAATGAAGGAATAGATTCTCCTGCGGTAGATCACTGCATTACCATCATGGAACAGTCCGATGCCATCACAAAAGCTTTTAACACAGGAAAAGATTTTGTTACCACCCGCAGTGAAATACTGTCTAAAACACTCGGTGCAGATAATGATTTGATACAAACGCTCTTTCTCTCCATGCTGCCATCACTTTCATAACTATAAGGAATAAAATGCATGCAAGAAACTGCAGATTCATTAAATACGCAGGCAATCATGCTTGCCGCTCAGGGAGATTATTCAGATGCGATTGCCTGCCTCAAAAAGGCACTTACTATCGACAATCGTAACCATTTGCTTTGGTTTAACCTCGGTATAACCTATCGCGATGCCGGAAAGCTTCGGCAGGCAAAGGCGATGCTCGAAAAGGCTTTAACGTGTAAGGATGATGATATAGATACAATTGAGACACTTGCCATTATTTGTAATTCTTTAGATGAAGAGTCAAACGCACTTAACTATTGTTATGAAGGTCTCGATATCAATCAAAAAAATCCACATCTCTGGAATACTACAGGTGTTATTCTTTTTAACCATGCCAATTATAAAGAAGCCTGCAAAGCTTTTGAACAGGCGGTGTCTCTTAACCCCTTCTATTATGATGCGCTCTACAATTTACGGGATACTTACGACGAGTTACACAACGAACAAGGAAAACAAAGTTGTATAGAGGCTCTCAAACGCCTGCCAGCAGGTAAATAAAAAAGTATAAGGAATTGTTCATGAAAGATAAAGCAGTCATTATTGATATCAAAGGCACTGAGATAACAGTTGTGCCCATCATCACCGGTGCATGTATGAGCTGTCATGAAAAATGCGGTGAAAAAGGGCACCCTTTTACGGTTATAAATAGTAAAAATCTTCCTCTTGAAAAAGGAGCGATGGTAAAAATAGCTACATCACCAAAAGCTGAAATAATACAAGGCTTTGCCTCGTTGTTTTTTCCTGTTGCATCAGCAATTGGAGGCTTTTTTATTGCAGGCAAAAGTGCATCGGATACAAAACAGGCCTGCTTTGTATTAGCAGGCCTATTCCTTGCATCGGCAATTGTCTTTTTTATCAGTCGTAGTAAAATACGGCTTGCACGCCCCCATATTACAGAGATATGTGGAGCCGAGTAACAAACTATTTATTCAAATGCTCACGAGCCATTGAACTAATAGCATCAGCCATATCCATCAAAGACACCTGCTTTTGGACGCCACCAAGCTCCCAAGCAACTTTTGGCATACCATATACAATAGCGGATTCCTGATCTTGACCAAGCGTCCAGGCACCCTGTTTACGCATCTCTGTTATTTCGGCAGCACCATCGCGACCCATACCAGTCATGATAACACCTAAAGCATGGTTTTGATAGATTTTTGCTACAGACTCAAACAATACATCAGCTGATGGGCGGTGTCCATTACGCTGTGCTTCACTAGACAATCTAATGACATTACCCGTAGCTCTATTTTCGACATAAATATGGAAATTACCTGGAGCAATATAAATATGACCGCCCTGAATAACATCTCCATCTTCTGCTTCTTTTACTTCAAGCGGGCAGATACGATTTAAACTATTTGCAAACTCTGTAGTAAAGCCAGCCGGCATGTGCTGAACAACCAAAATCGGCTGCTTCAAATGAGGATCGATCATCTTAAATACAGTACGCAATGCATTAGGACCACCAGTGGAGATACCTAAAGCAATGATATCGATTCTACCACCCTCACGTACAGGAGTAATAACAGCAGGTTCTTTCTTTTCTGGCTCTATCCATGTTGTAGAAAGCGGTTTAACTTCTTTTACTTCTGCAGTTGAAGAAACAGCAGATACACCTTTCTTTTCTGCGACAAATTTTTCTGCCAGCTTCATCTTCATCTGATGATTGAAGAAATCCACTGTATATGGCTGCTTGCCATGACGGCGAGCATAAGAACCACCATATGAAGAAAGCAACTCTACAAGATGCTCTGATACAGAAGACAAATCTGCAGAAGTTGATCCATTAGGCTTGGTAATAAAATCACTTGCACCTAATTCCAATGCTTCCATAGTGATTGCCGCACCTTTTGTTGCAACACTAGACAAAACAACAACAGGAATATCAATATGACGAGCTTTACGTTCCCGCAAAAACTCAATGCCATTCATAATTGGCATTTCTATATCAAGAACAATAACATCTGGATTTACCGTAGGGATTTTTTCAAGGGCAAACTGTCCATTCATTGCCTTACCAGCAACACACATTCCCTCTGTACCTTCAATAATACGTCCTATCAAATTTCGCATCAATGCGGAATCATCACAGATTAAAACAGATATATCATCCATACTTATTTATAACCCCACCACTCTACTCATTCTTTTGATACAAACACGCCCACTGCGTTTTAAGGAATTCAAATTTAGTATTCATTCCAAACAAGGACTCTGAGTGTCCTATATAAAGATAGGAATGAGGTCCTAAGGAATTCCAGAAATGATTTATCGTAGTCAACTGAGCCGCTTCATCAAAGTAAATTAAAACATTACGACAAAAAATAACATCAAGATTACGTGCACCAGAATCATTTCGCAAATTATGGTAATCAAAGTGTATCTTTGACATTAACTCCTTATTTACCTGATACCCTGTTTCCGTTTTAGTAAAGAACCGTGTCAAATACTTTTCTGGAATGCCATCAACTCGATTATTTGCATAAAATCCTTGCTGCCCGACCATTAAAGACTTTAACGAAATATCAGAAGCCGTAACCACAAATTTATACGACGGCGGAAGAACATCTGATAAAATCATTGCAATTGTATACGGCTCCTCACCAGTTGAACAACCAGCACTCCAAATCCGAATGGTATTATCTCCTGTCTTTTTCTTTTCTTCCAAAATATGAGGAATAACATAATTAACCAAAGCATCAAAATGGGGCTGATTTCTGAAAAACCGAGTCAGATTTGTTGTAACAGAGTCTAACATCGTCTTCATTTCACCCTGATCAGACATTACTAATTTGTAATAGTCATCTATCGATTGCAATTGTTTTTCGCGCAAACGTTCTTTGAGGCGACTGTCAAGAATAGAACGATTGGTAGCAGAAAATGTTATGCCACTTTCATCATAGATAACCTTGCGAAATTTGTCGAATTGTTCATCGTTTAATAAATCGGCCATAACTACATTATATATGCAGGTTTTAAAAAAGTAAACATTTTCCAACAACAATATTAAAAACTATTTTAAATTGATGATTTTAATACATTATTTAGCTTATTTTTTATAATATGGTATCCATTGACTAAACCTAGTGTTCATGTAAAAATGGCTAGTTATGAGTAAGTATATTCTATTAACCAGTGGCGTTTGTTCAAGTCTCGGAAAGGGTGTCGCAGCGGCTTCCATTGGAAGCCTCCTTGAATGTAGCGGATTAAAAATCGCAATGATCAAGTGTGATCCATATATAAATGTTGACGCAGGAAATATCAGCCCGTATCAACATGGAGAAGTCTATGTTACCGAAGATGGTGCAGAAACCGATCTGGACCTCGGTAATTTTTCACGCTTTACCAGTGTTAATATCACAGATGATGACTGTATCACGATCGGAAAAGTATATGATACTGTTATCCGTAATGAACGTGCAGGAAGATATAATGGTCGTACCGTTCAGGTTATTCCCCACATCACTGATGAAATCAAAAGAAGAATACTTGCTATAGGTGCACAGTCTGGCGCAGACGTTGTCATAGTCGAAATTGGTGGCACCGTAGGTGATATAGAGTCAATACCTTACTTAGAGGCAACACGTCAGTTAATTCATGAATTAGGCAAAAACAATTCTGTCAGCATCCATCTTACTCTCGTCCCTGTTATCACTGGTGACGAATTAAAAACAAAACCGACACAGCATGCCGTTAAACAGTTACAGGAAGTAGGTATCCAACCTGACATTTTGTTGTGCCGCTGTGAAAAAGTACTTGATGCAAATCTTAAAAAGAAAGTTGCACTATTCTGTAATGTCTCACCATCCGCAGTCTTTACCTCAACGGATGTAGAACAATCAATATATGAACTTCCTTCTTTATTCCATAAAGAGGGAATCGATACCTGCATACTTGAAAAGCTAGGATTAAAAACAAAGGAATGTGACATCTCACCATGGACAGAATTCCTTACTAAACTAAAAAATCCAAAGCAACATCTTACCATCGGTATGGTCGGTAAGCGAGATTATCTTGATGACTGCTACAAATCAGTACGCGAGTCGCTCATTCATGCAGCAATTACCGCATATCAGGCAGATTTGGAAGTACGAAAAATTGACGCAGAGACACTTGAAAGCAGCTCAGATCTTAACCAGTATTTTGAAGGCTTAGACGGTATCATTATTCCTGGTAATTATGGTCAGCGAGGATTTCTCGGACTCCTCAATACAGTACAGTATGCCCGTGAGCATAAGATTCCCTATCTTGGTATCGATCTGGGTATGCAGCTTATGGCAATCGAAACAGCACGCTCTCTCATGGGCTGGACTGATGCAGACAGCACTGAATTTATTCAAAATTCAAAACATGCCATTATCAGCCTGCCAGAAGAACAAATGGGCTTATCATCAACCGGTATCATGAAATTGGGGGCAGGAACTGTTAAAATTGTAAAAGGTACTAAGCTCTCAGAAATATATGCAAAATCTTCTGTCAGTGAACGACATCGCAATAAATATACGTTTGACCGCCGTTACAGTGCAGATATGACACAGCACGGTCTTATTACCAGTGCTACAGCAGTACCTGATGGTCAAGTTGAAGCTTTCGAATGGAAGGATCATCCATGGGGTATCGGCGTACAATATCATCCAGAGTTTGTCTCTCGTCCGACAAACCCACACCCGCTGTTTATCGCATTTATAGGAGCTGCACTGCATCAATAGCAATGAAATTGTCGTTTTTGCTCGGTGTAGTAAGCATAGCGTTTTATTGTTCCGCATGTTCCTTAAACTATGGAACAGCCTCAAAAACGGAGGCTTCTTTTCCAGAATTCATTTTTGAGAATGCCCGCTTTGAACGAATCAGCGACAATACCATAACCGTTCAAATGCAGGCAAAAACAATAGAACGCTATAAAAGGTCCGCCACTGTATATGCAAAAGACATTCATTTTACGACCTATGACACAGATAATCAAAAAGAAACCGAAGGAACCTGCCATTTATTGGAAGCCTCTCCACAAGACAACACATATACTTTTTTTGATGCAATAGATCTCTATAATTATAAACAAAAACTACGAATCCTAACCAACTGCCTTTACTGGAACACTGCCACCGAACAAGTGACAGGCGCTTCAGGAGATGGCATCACCATACAATATACTGCTAATGGTGAAACTTCTTCTTTCAAAGGCAATAGTTTTTCAGCAAGTACCATAAGCAATACATTCTCAATTGCCGACTCTGTATATGGGAACATTACCAATGAAAACAAAAACTAACACCATTTTGTTTCGATTTATCTTTTTTTTACCATTATATATATACTTGTCATTAGCAACATATGCAGAGGAAATTACTTTTTCTGCAAAAAAAATGAGTGGAAACACAGGATCTAAAAACGACACGATATCATTACTGGGTAAAGCTCATATCGAAACCGAGAGCATCTCCATCTCTGCCGACAGCATTACCTTACAAGATACAAACTACCGATATATTATTGCCGAAGGTACTGTTATTTGTAATGACAAACAAACAGGTATGGACTTTACCTGTCAAAAGATACTGTATGACCGTAACAATAAAACTGTTATTTTACAAAATGAAGTACATCTAACCGATCAAACAAATAATGTCTACGCTGAAGCACAGCGCATTGATTATAACCAGAATACGCAAACTGCTATTTTACAAATAGCAGTCACCCTAAAACAAAAAGACAATACCTGCAGCAGCGCCTATGCGATTTATTACAAACAAACACAGCTATTAGAATTAGATGGAAACCCCACTATTATACAAGGCAACGATACCTTTAACGCCCAACAGATACGCCTTAACATGGATACACAAGAGATCACACTTATAGGCAATGTCAACGGTACAGTTACTACAGAAACAAAACAATCCCAATCAGAAACCTCAAAAACCCCTGACCATACAGCTATTACCGATGGAGAGACGTATAATGAACACTAATACAAAAACTACCCATACCTTATGTGTATCAAGCCTGTATAAAATGTTTGGTAAAAAGAAAGTCGTACAAGGCATCGATTTCTCCATGACAACTGGTGAGATTCTCGGTTTATTAGGTCCCAATGGATCTGGAAAAACAACAACCTTTTATATGATTGTAGGATTTCACAAACCCTACAGTGGTCAAGTTTTATTAGATGGTACCATCATAACAAAATTACCTATGTACAAACGGGCACAGCTTGGCATTTCGTATCTCCCTCAAGAACCATCTGTCTTTAGAAAACTAACTGTAGAACAAAATATATGGGCCATTCTTGAAACTAGAAATGATCTTACCACAGAAGAAAAACGGTATCGTCTCGATAAGCTTATTGAACAGTTTTCTATTGAACATATCAGACATCAAAGTGCATTTACCCTCTCTGGTGGAGAACGACGAAGAACCGAAATAGCACGTTCTCTTGCTATCGAACCAAAATTTTTAATGCTCGATGAACCGTTTGCAGGTATCGATCCCATAGCTGTCGCTGACATAAAACGCATGATACAGTTTTTATCAAAGCAAGGTATCGGTATACTCATCACCGATCATAACGTCCGTGATACGTTGGAAATAACAACTCGGTCAATCATCATCAACGCAGGACAAATCATCACCCAGGGAACAAAAGAAGAAATCCTTAATTCACCAGAGGCACGAGAAATCTATCTAGGTAAAGATTTTTCAATGTAAACTTAAAAAAGTATTGCAATAGAAGAAATTATAGTTTGACACAAAAACTATGTTACGTTACTATAGAAAATAAACTATTCCAACTAAATAGTTAAAAAAAGGAGATAACAATGAATAATATCGTTTTATTCATCGTTCTTCCCATTGTTGGAATTGTTCTTGGATGGACTATTCGCTGGCTGTATGCCAGATTTCAACTATCTGCGTCAGAACAAAAAGCTGAACGTGTAAAGCAGGATGCAATAAAAGAAGCAGAAGCAC
>JAILIC010000099.1 GCA_024695475.1 Treponema sp. | reverse complement strand
AGCGGTTCCTTATTTGCATAATTAGGATTTAAATACATATAAACACTGTATAAATTATCTTCATCAGCTTTGATTGAGCTATCATCATCAATAAAAATAATACCAGCAATACTTTTGGACACATCACACACTGATATTCTTCCTTTTGTATAGCATGATGAATACAGAGCAGCATCGACATTCATCCGGTTCAATTCAATAAAAGTCCTACGAGCCAAAGATCGATAAAACATATTATTAAAGTTTCCAAAATCAACCGTTTCAGCATTAAACCAAGGATTTTTTACCATTGTTATAACAGAATACTCATTATCAATAAGCTTTGATCCATAATCAAGAAATTTATACTTATAAGCCTCTGCCATCGCAAAAGGAGAATATTCTTTTACAGTACTTACTGAAGATGAATATTCAATTCTAAATGTAAAACTAAGTCCATTTTTTGATTCATATTTGAGAACTCTTTTATTATCTGAAACAGAACGAATCAAAGAACGATAAATACTTTTTTTCTCATATCCAAGATGTGCTTTCACTTCTGTATAATCAAGACTCGACAAGTTATCCACTCCAATCATGACACTCTTTGCAAATGATAGAAGGGCATATTCTTCAACAGCATCTATTACTTCATCAAGTATATTTTGGTGGATACAATTAAATGATTTTATATCAGTAAAAATTTTATCATGACGCAAGTAGAGGCAGAGATCTATATCTATAACCTGTTTATGACCAATTTGAGAAGGAATTGAATTTCTATGATTCTTCATAGGAAGAAGATTGATATATGATAAACTGAAAAATTCTGAAAATTGAGAATAAAAATCAAGAGCCACTAGTTCCGAATAAGGACCTGCCCATTGAGCATTTTTTGCCTCTCCTATATTTTTAACACGTTCTGCAATATCATTAAGAACAGCATAGTTACCTGTAAAAGCTTTTTTTAGTCGTTCTAATCGCTTCATAAAATGAGAAGCAAACAAATTGAGCGGCTTAGTATTAAGTGGTGAAATACAGGAATTAGTATTCCTCCTATTTTTTATAGATTTTTCAACTCCAAATACGTCATAGATAATCTGTTCCAGATTCTCAATGTCAGTCACACATATACCTCATCATTATGTATTTTATCATAAATTTTGTATTTTGAAGCAGAATTTCATCGATCAATAAGTCTTAGACTGAATTATATTTTTTATTTTATTTTTATGGTACAGTATTTTTATGTTTCACCCTTTTCCGTCAACATACAATTCAGAATCCCGTATCCTCATCTTAGGATCATTTCCATCCGTACAATCTCGTAAAACCGGATATTATTATGGGCACCCACAAAATCGGTTTTGGAAAGTTCTTGCACAATTATATAATACATCAGTCCCAGCCACTATTGATGAAAAACACACTTTTTTGCTTACACATGCAATAGCTGTCTGGGACGTCATCGCTTCTTGTGACATTACAGGATCGAGCGACACATCAATAAAAAATGTAATTGCAAATGACATAACTACAATTTTAAAATCTGCACCCATCGCACATATTTTTACAAATGGTAAAAAAGCTGATGCCTTATATACCCGTTTTATTTTACCAAAGACAGGCATACAATCAATTTGCCTACCATCAACAAGTCCTGCGAATGCTTCATGGAATCTAGAAAAACTCTATGATGCCTGGAAAGTAATTTTAGACAATTAGAAAAATCATAACATATCAGGACATCATTAGGTATCATTCTTATTCTGTAACTTGAAATTTTATAATACTATTTACATAAAAAAGTATTGACTAAAAATACATTTTTAAGTTGAATAAAGGCCGAGGTAAAGAAGCCACATTTTCCAAAGAAAATGTGGCTTTTTTTTTACTTATCATAGCAATATATGTCATAACTAAAACCAGGAGAGTCAATTTGTTTACATTGAGCTTTTCGTACTTTGTCTTATTGATTGTTTCATTCTTTGCTGCAGGAGTCATCGATGCGGTAGCAGGTGGAGGCGGTCTTTTAACCCTACCGGTTTTCATGCTAACAGGATTCCCAGTTCATGCTATTGCAGGGACCAATATGGCCTCAACCGTGGTTGGAGCAAGCGTTTCTGTTATTAAATATGCAAAAAATAGAAAAATCTATTGGCAAACCGCACTGATTGCAGGAGCGGTAAGCCTGATAGGAAGTTTTTTTGGATCACGATTAAATATCCTAATTTCAGAAAAATATCTCCAGTACATAATGATTATAATTCTCCCTATCGTCGCTTTAGTCATTTTTTTTAAAAAGGATCTTCCATGTTCTAATTCCGTAGACACACTTTCACTATCACAAAAAATTATTTTTTCATTACTTTTTGGTTTTGTACTGGGCGTTTATGAAGGTTTTTATGGAGCTGGTGCTGGAACTTTTATGATTTTTGGCTTTTCGTTGCTTAATAAGCTAGATCTAGTAACAGCCAGCGGCAACAGTAGAGTCATGGCTTTATTTTCAAGCATAGGGACAACCATAACCTTTGCTTTGGAGGGGCTGGTTTACTGGCCTGTTGTTTTGTGGGTAACAACAGGTTATATGTTAGGAAGTTGGATAGGAACTTTTATCGCACTAACTAAAGGTGCAAAAATCATAAAACCAGTTTTTATGGTTGTTCTCACATTATTATTTACAAGAATCATTTTCCAGTTATTCGTTACTGGCATATAAAATAAAACAGGAGAGAGTTTTATGAATTATTCTGAGTCAGTGGAAGTAATTCCAGCATCGTCAATACGAGATATGATGGTACGTGCCTCAAAAATTGACGACATCATTTCTTTTTCTGTAGGTGATCCAGATTTTGCCCCAGCCGATTGCGTAATTGAAGCCGCAAAAGCTGCACTAAACAGAAAAGAAACGCATTACGCACCCGGAGCAGGGCTTAATGAGTTGAGGGACAGGTATGCAGTATACCTATCAGAACAAGAAGGGGTAGAATACAAAAGAGAAAACGTCATTGTTACCGTAGGTGGAATGTCATGTCTCTTTCTTACGCTGAGAGCCATTATAAATCCTGGAGACGAGATTCTGATTCCAGCACCTTATTTTACAAATTATAACCAGATGATAAAAATGTGTTACGGAGTTCCAATAAACGTTGAAGTTTTTGAAAAAAACAATTTTGTTATAACATCTGATGCAATTCGTAAATACATCACACCAAAAACAAAAGCCATCATATTGAATTCACCATGCAATCCAACGGGAGCTGTAATCTCACAAGAAACATTAAAAGAAATTGCCGAAATAGCAATACAAAACGATCTATTCATAATAAGCGACGAAGTATACCGACATTTAGTTTTCGATTCTATAAGTGTACCAAGTATAGCGCAATTACCCAACATGAAAGAAAGAACTCTAATTGTTGACAGTTGTTCTAAAACATTTGCCATGACTGGGTTTAGGATTGGTTTTGGTGCTGGTCCAGAACATTTTATTTCGCTTATGACTAAATTAACAGAGGGAATACATTCTTCAAGTCCAACAATTGGACAGTATGCTGCCATCGAAGCATTACAAAATGCACTCCCCTACTGTAAAAATGTTATGGTACCAGAATATAAAAAGCGACGTGATTATCTTTTTGAAAGACTTAATAAAATGAAAGGCATTTCTTGCATTAAACCAAATGGAGCCTTTTATATTTTTGTAAATATAAGTGGTACAGGAATGAAAGCCCGGGAATTTGCAAATGAACTTTTGGAAAAAGCACACGTAGCTGTAGTTCCAGGTGAAAACTTTGGTTCAGACCTTGGTTTTGAGTATGTACGCATGGCATATGCCATTTCCTTAGATAAAATTGCAGAAGGTTGTGACAGGATTGAAAGATTTTGCAATACTTTAACATAGTTTTAATATTGTAACAAAATAATGCATAAATATATAAAATATCACATAAACATGTAAAAATAATGCATAAAAGTAATTGACAAAAAGTAATAAATACTCTATGTTTTCATTGTCAATTGACGAAGGCGTCAGTCTGCAGTATTGCAGACTGACGCCTTTTTTTATTGCTCCAATTTTTCAAAGGCCACGAAAAAAAACACAAGCAATATAAAAAAACAACACTTTTTACTGGAGAGAGAAACTATGAAAAAGACTTTCATTTGTATGGCTGTTGCCCTGTGTATATTTACAAATATTTTTGCAAATGGATCTAAAGAATCAGCGTCAAAGAGTGAAGCCACGACAACATCAGTTGATATGAGTGATCCACTAAAAGCGAAATGGGCAAAACTAGCAGGCAAAACATTAAGAGTTGGAACAGGTGGCGTTCAGCTTGGCTGGACAATGGGAGATACTTCTAACCTTGAAGGTATGGATATAGATGTCATTAAATACATCTGTGATTACTATGGAATTAAAATTCAATGGACCGTTTCAGAGTATTCTTCACTTTGGGGAATGGTACAGAACGGCGTAATCGACACAATTGCAAACCTGACAACAGTAAACAAAGACCGTCTTAAGCTTTACTGGTTTACCAACACATATGCATGGGAGTCTTATTCAATTGCCGGTCGAAAAGCTGATGGTATCCCAGCCGACGGTGATATGGCCTACTGGAATGGTAAAACCCTTTGTGGTGAAGCAGGCTCAAACGCAACTTTAGTAATGGAACAGATTATCGCAGCACAGAAAGAAAAGGGAATCTCTATTAAAGAACTTGATCTTGATGCAGCAGCTGTTGTATTTCCTGCTGTTGCTCAAAAACGAGCAGATGGTGCATTCCAATGTACTTCAACAGTTGCTTATGCTGTTCAAAAAAGTGGTTACAGCGACATGATGTTTGTACAGGACGTTAAGTGGAAGAATATGCCTATTGTTTATGGTTGGGCCAGAAAAGAATCAAACAAAGAATTCATTCTTGCATTCAATGAGCTTATCGATCAGATGCACAAAGATGGAACTTTGGCAAAGTTTTCTCAAAAATGGTTCAATCAAGACGTAACAAAGCTTCCAGAAGGCGAAGTAAACTACGTAACAACTACTGGTGATAATGCATGGCAGAGTTACCAGCAATAACAAAGTAAAACTAATGTGAAAAACAAAAGTATGTCTGGTCGTGCATAACTAATGATCAGACATACTCATTCAAAATACTGCATGTAATCAGGGGGCATAATGTATCACTTCGGCATGGACTATTTTTTAAGTTCTATAGGTCCAATCGCATTTTGCATGAAAACGACACTTGTTATTACACTTGCATCGTTTCTATTGGCATTCATTTTTGCAATTATTCTCGCTCTTTTGTTGATGAGTAAAAATAAAGTTATTCAGGCAGCTCTTAAAGTCTGGATTTCACTTTTCCGCGGAACACCACTTTTGTGTCAGTTGTTTCTTTTCTGCTACGGCATTCTTCCGCACATTCCAGGAATCAAAGATTTTCCACTTGAGATTCAAGCAACAATTTGTATGGCACTTTCTTTTTCAGCATACATGGCTGAAACAATTCGAGGAGCCATTCTCTCAGTTGACAATGGTCAAATGGAAGCTTGTATAACAACAGGCATGACAACGTTTCAGGCATACCGATACGTTGTACTCCCTCAGGCATTCCGCCTTGCCGTTCCAGCTTTGATGAACAACTTTATTGAGTGTTTCAAAGGTTCATCACTCTGTTCGATGGTTGGTGTAACCGACATGATGCTCAAAGCAAAAATGATTGCAAACAAAACATATCGCTTTATCGAAGTATATCTAGCAGTTCTTATTCTTTACTGGGCTTTAAACATGGTATTCGGATATGGTCAAAAACTCATCGAACGCAAACTCAGTGCTAAGTATTATGGAGGATCACACAAATGATTAAGTACGAAAACATTTATAAAGTATTTGGAGACCTCCAGGTTTTAAACGGAATCAACTTTGAAATTAAAACGGGAGAAGTAGTCTGTATTCTAGGCCCTTCTGGTTCAGGTAAAACAACCCTTTTGCGCTGTACAAACTTTCTTGAGCCACCAACAAAAGGTATTGTAACCGTTGGAGATACAGTAATCGACTCAGAAAAATACACCAAGAACGAGCTAAAATCACTTCGCAAAATGAGTACAATGGTTTTTCAAAACTACAATCTATTCAAAAACATGAGCGCTCTAGAAAACGTTATGGCAGGACTTACCATCTGCCAAAAAAAGGATAAAACCGAAGCTGAAGAAATTGCGCGTCATTATTTACAGGTTGTAGGAATGAGAGAACGAGCAACATATTACCCCAGTCAACTTTCAGGTGGTCAACAGCAACGAGTCGGTATTGCCCGTGCACTTGCATTACAACCACATGCAATCCTTTTTGATGAACCTACAGCAGCCCTTGATCCCGAACTTGTCGGTGAAGTACTAAATGTAATGAAAGAAGTTGCAAAAACAGGTATTACTATGGCAGTTGTAACTCATGAAATGGGCTTTGCAAAAGAAGTCGCTGATAAGGTTGTTTTTATGGATGGCGGTGTAGTTGTCGAGCAAGGTTCACCAGCAGAAGTGTTTGATCACCCTCAAAATGAGCGTACAAAACAATTCTTAAAAGCAATTTCAAACAAGGGCAAATAATAGAGGTTTTATGGACTATTTAGCAAAGGTAAATGAAGAGTTTGATGAGCTTGTCCGGTTGAGACGACATTTTCATGAAAATCCTGAGTGTGGTCCGGCCGAACAGCTAAAAACTCTTGAATACATCGAAAACGAACTGGATAAACTCGCAATCCGCCATGTACGTATTGCTCACGGCGGTATACTTGGATTTATTGATGGCAAAAAAGAAGGGAAAACTATTTTACTTCGTTCTGACACAGATGCACTTCCTATTCAGGAAGACCCAAATAATCTTGTCGGACCAAAGGTTTGTGTTTCAAAAACAGAAGGTGTAAGTCATGCCTGCGGACATGACAGCCATATGGCGATGCTGCTTGTAGCTGCAAAACTGTTAAAACAACAGGAAAACAAACTAAAAGGCCGTGTTATCCTCATGTTTGAAGAAAGCGAAGAAATTGAACTTGAATGTGAACAGATTTGTACATATATACAAGAAAATGACATTCACATCGATGCATGTTATGGAAGTCACGTCCGCTGGGACATACCTGTTGGAAAAGTAATGTGCAGCAAAGAAATTGCCATGCATGGGCTTTTAGCTTTCGAGGTACACATTCAAGGATTAAATGGACATGGTTCAAGACCAGATCTAGGACACAGCACCCTTGATTGTTTTAATCTCTTCTATAACAGTATGAATCAAATACGTATGAAAATGGTTGCCCCCGACAAACGCTTTACCTGGTCAATAGGAAAAGTCACCTGTGGTACTGCACGTAATGTCATTCCTGACCATCTATATTTTGCAGGAACAGCACGTTTTTCAGATATGATTGACGGACGTAACTGCTACTACGAAATGAAAAAAATGCTTGATGCAGCTTGTTCAGTTTGCAATTGTTCATACACGCTCAATCCTGCACAGTTTCTTCTTCCAGTACAAAATTATGAACCTTGCGTCTCTCTTGCGGAAAAATGTATCAGCAATCTAGGAAAAGATATTCTGTACAAAGCTGATGACTGGATGGCTAGCGAAACATTCAACTACCTGTCAAATATGTATCCAAGTATATATACCTTTATCGGTATAAAAAATGATCAATTAGGTTCTGGTGATAATCATCACACTCCTAAATTTGATTTAGATGAAAAAGGTATGATTTATGGTGTTGCTACTACTTTAAGTTATGTAGAAGCATTCCTTGAAAATCCGCCTAATTTATCTGAGTTTAAAAAAGTATCACCAACACATAAAGATTTTATTTCGTTTGTACATACCTTTTAATTACAGGAGGTAACATTATGGAAAAATTTGTTATTACAGTAGGCCGCCAGTTCGGTAGTATGGGTCGTCCGATCGCCAAAACGCTTGCAGAAAAACTCGGGATCAACTACTTTGATCGAGACATTGTTGAAGAAGTTGCAAAACGCATGAATATGCCATTAAGTATTGTCAGTAACGAAGAAGAAGCCGCTTCTTCAAAGTTTGGTCAATTCGGAAAAATGCTTTTTCCGCTTGGTAAACAGACAACCGAACTTCAAGACAAAATATTTGAAGTTCAAAGATGCGTCATTATGGATTTTATTGATAAGGGCCCCTGTATCCTCGTTGGTCGATGTGCAGACTATATTGCAAGAGATTGTGCAAATCTCTTTCGCATCTATATCTACGCACCTTTTGAAGAGCGTGTTAAAAACTGTGTGCAATTTTTAAATATGACAGAAAGTGATGCTCTTAAAATGTGTCGTGATGTTGATCGTGCACGTAGTGCATACCATAAACAATATGCAGGGTACGACTGCATGAGTGGCGAAGTAATGGATTGCATGATTAACAGTTCTTCACTTGGTATCGATGGAACAATCAGTGCACTTGAAGTATTAATCAGACAGCGTTTTCAGTTGTAACCAAAGGATTTGTAATGATAAAAATGGTAGCCTTTGCAGTTGAAAAAGAGGAATTACCTATTTTTCAAAACTGCAAAGATCGTTATGAGATAGACTTAACCTGCTTTGAAGAAAAACCTAATCTGGAAAGAATAAAAAGCCTTAAAGCCTTTGATGTCATCAACGTTCTGTCTGATACTGTTATAACAGAACAAATGTGGAATGTACTGAAAGAAAAAGGAGTAAAAATCGGGATTACACGTTGCATCGGCATGGAGCACATGAATAAGGAGTATGCCGAAAGTCTTGGAATAACGGTTATGAATATTTCATATTCACCATCAAGTGTAGCAGATTATGCAATAATGATGATGCTCATGGTTTTGCGTCATGTTAAACCAATTATGCAACGGTATACAGCACAAGATTTTACTCCTAAAGGCTTTAGAGGCAGAGAACTGCCCTCTATGACCGTTGGTATTATTGGAGCAGGAAACATCGGCTCGACAGTCATAAAACATCTATCAGGTTTTGGGTGTCCCATCTATTACTGGAATCGCTCAGAAAAAAAAGAACTTGAACCATTTGCTACATTTTGCAGTCTTGATACACTCCTTACTAAATCAGACATCGTAAGTATTCATATTGCCTATTCTGATGAGACGTATCATTTTATGGATAAAGAAAAAATAGCAAAAATGAAAGAGGGGTCGGTTTTAATCAATACCGCGCGAGGCCCCATTGTTGACACCTCGGCATTAATCGAAGCTCTTGAAAAAGGAAAACTGGGAGGAGCCGGCCTTGATGTTTTTGAGGGGGATCGTACTATCTATTACAGAAATTTCAAAAATCAACTGATCAACAACCATGAACTTGCTATTTTAAATGCAATGCAAAATGTACTCATGCTCCCACATTTTGCATATTTTACCGATCAGGCACTCTATGATATGGTTTCCAATTCAATAAAAAAAGTTTATGAAGCTCTTCAGTAGTACTATAAAAAACGGCTGTTCTTTAGAATATCTCCTATTGAACAGCCGTTAGCTCGTATTCAAATACGACTAGTGTATATTATGCCTTTTTGTTCTTATCAATATAAGATACAGCCGATAAGGCAGCGACATTTCCCTCGCCTGCTGCTTTTATATATTGATACGGAGCTCCTACAATATCACCACAGGCAAAACAACCAGGAATTGAAGTCTGCATTAATCTATCAACAACAACCCGGTTATCTTCAATTGCAATTCCAGAAATCAACTGTGTCGGAGAAACACTTTCACGAAGAATAAAAATACCATCAGCACTATAATCACCCTCAGAAGTTTTTAGAATACGTGCATTTCCAGATTCTTCTATAACTTTTGGTATACCATGAATCACTTCAACAGAATCAGATACGGTAACATCACCTTTGTACATTGGCAGGTAATATACTTTTGAAGCAAGCTCTGCCAAAAAATTTGCTTCAGCTTCTTCATGAGCACCATAAGCAACGATAATTGCAGTTTTTCCTTTATATAACGGCGCGTCACAGGTTGCACAATAACTCACACCTTTACCAAGTAATTCATTTTCACCAGGAAAAAAGTTTGCAGGAACAACACCTGTAGCAAGAATAACCGCCGTTGCCTCATACATATTCTGACCAGCCTGTAAGCCAAAATAATCACCCATAGGATACACAGCACTTACCCTGTCTTCAGTAATCACTATGTTCATTGCAGTAAGATGATCATTAAAAGCCTTTGCAAGCATCTCACCAGAAATTGCAGGTAGCCCCAGATAATTCTGAATCGTATGTGCCTTTTCAAGCTTAGTACTCAAAGATTTATTACCTAACAGCAATACCTTTTTATTACGAATTGTTGCAGTTATCGCAGCAGACAAACCTGCCGGGCCAGTACCAATAATGGCTATATCATAACGTGACATACTTTAAGCACCCCCGTAAATCACTTTTACAACAAAGAAGCTACGCACTTCTCTACTTCTGACATCTTTGCAGTTGGTTCAAAACGAGCAACTACAGCTCCAGAACGGTCAATAATAAACTTAGTAAAATTCCATTTAATACTTGGGTTATTCTTATAGTCTTTATCTGACTTCTTTAACATCAGATCCATTGCAATAGCAGTAGGACCTTTTCCAAAACCCTCAAATCCTTTTTGACTTTTCAGGAATGTATACAATGGGAGTTCATTTTCTCCATTAACATCTGATTTTTTCATTTGTGGAAACTGGGTGTTATAATGTAATGTACAGAACTCGTGAATTTCCTCATCTGTACCTGGCGTTTGACCAGCAAACTGATTACATGGAATATCAAGAATTTCAAGTCCCTTATCGTGGTATTTTTCATACATAGCTTCAAGATCTTTGTACTGAGGAGTAAATCCACATCCAGTGGCAGTATTAACTACGATAAGCACTTTGCCCTCATACTGTTTCAAAGACAAATCTTCACCTTGACGATTTTTAACACTAAAATCATAAATTGCCATAAAAGCCTCCTCTTGATTGATAATACTATCTTTTATTTCACTTGATTACATTTTACTCAATTTATATTAAATGTCAATATATTATTCAAAATAAATCAATTTTTTTTCTATTGAAGAGGAGCAAAGTATCCGGTTTCGTCCCTACCACTGCGATTCATAAGATACACTTCCGCTTCCAAAGGAAGGTAAGCTTGACCAAAATTAGTCGGTAAAGAAGAGCGATACGTTAATTGATACAAGCCAGAAGGCTGATTGATAACATCCTGAACGACAGTTAAAAGACCTTCCGGACGATACACAAAATAGTTTTCACCTCGAGTATGTGAACTCAAATAGGACAATTCATCTGCAGGAGACTGCTGTGTCAATTGTATTACATCAAAGATAATAGAATTATTATTTAAGTATGCCGCCAAGTCAGACAGTGCATACATAGTAAATGCATTTTGTGAGATCGAACCTGCCGTCAAATAGACAATCGCACGTTTTTCCTCTCCCTTTACTAAATCATTTGCAGCAAGCCGGACAGCCAAATCAAGAGAACCAGCAGTGGTCACAGGATTTCGTAAAGCATTTGTAGCAAAACGCAATGCTCCATCAGGACTTCCTTCATACTCAGTAACAGGAACCTTACCAGAAGACACAATACGCAATGTACCAGCGTGATGCATTGATTCTGCAATTTCACGAACAGCAGCCTCCAAAGAATCATTCTGCATTTGTGTTTCGGGAGAACGGTCAATAATAAGTGTTACATCTGCAACAGCATTATTATTTGCAGCACCCACAAGTTTCATATCAGAAACAGGTCGATTATTTTCACTAAGATAAAAGTTATTTTCCAACAGACCTACAACACTCTGTCTATGACGATTTTCAACACGCAGTTTCAACGTAACTTCAGGGAAAGCATCTGCATTGACTTGCTCAATTTGAACAAATAATCCACCAATAACTTCTGACATTTTTGACATGATATACATTTCATTTGATACCATATCTGTTACTAATACGTTTCCGTTTACATCGGGAACTGCGGACGTTAAACGAGACGGAGCATTACCAGTATGAGCATTTTCAAAAGTTGCACCAGTACGTATATCAATAGAAATAACTTTATTCGAGTCACAGGTAAGCAACCACTCATCCCACAGCCTT
>JAILIC010000071.1 GCA_024695475.1 Treponema sp. | reverse complement strand
TCTTTTACAGAATCATATGCGCCAAATTCCCGCTGGACAGTTTCATCAGAGGCAAGAAGGTAAGTGACCTGGTAATACTCCAGTTGATTTCCCTTTTGCGCAATAAAGTCAATTTCTTTGTTTGGAAGCACACCGATTTTAACTTCATAGCCACGGCTTATAAGTTCATTATAAACTATATTTTCAATACTGGCACCAATATCGATTTTTTGCGAATGCAGGCGTGCAAAGCTAATATCTGTCAGATAAACTTTCTCAAGCGTAGAAAGCGTTTTCTTTCCTTGAATATCGTAGCGGGGAACTCTACTTATAATGAAGGAATTTGCAATATAAGAAATGTAGTTATACAAAGATTCCTTTGAGCAATCCCTTTTTTCCGATTTTAGAAAATTGACAATCGAAGTTCCGGAAAAAATCTGAGATATGTTCATAGAAAGATAAGCTACAATCCTGTTGAGCAAATCAATATTCTGAATTTTGTATCGGGAAATTACATCTTTTAAAACAATGGAATCATACAAATCAGAAAGAAAAACACGCAGTTCATCTTCACTCTTGAGTGCAAAGCGTTGAGGCATACCACCCCAGCGGATGTAATCCATAAAAGCATTATTGTCCGCCTGTTTAATCTGTTGGATTTCCAAGCTTTCAGCAAAACTGAATGGTTGTATTCTGAATGAAACATATCTTCCGGCAAGCAAGGTAGCAAGTTCTCCTGAAAGAAGCTTTGCATTTGAACCGGTAATAAAAATGCTCGTATTTAAGAGCCTGAAGGAATTTACAGCTTTTTCAAAATCCTGAATATTCTGAATTTCATCAAAGAAAAGATAATATTTTTTTTCGTCAGTTATAAGATTTTTTATATGCTTGTAAAGCTCCTTTTCATTAGTAATAGAGGCAAACTGCAGGTCTTCAAAATTGATGTAAACCTTATGTGCAGAGTCAGTTTGAATTTCATCATGAATCTGCTTAAGTACGACAGACTTACCACAGCGGCGAATACCAATAATAACCTTTATCAGCTCGCTTTCATAAAAGGGACGAATCTTTTTAAGCCATTTTTCTCTGATTATCATACTTATATAATAGACTGGATTGGTAAATAATGCAACTTATAAGGTTGAAACGTACAAAAAACTGATTTTTAGGGATGTGTTTCGATATAATGAAAAGTATTTGTTTTTATAATTTTGTTCGGTATGAAATTTTCTATTGTAGAAATATACTACAAAATATAGAAAACACCATCCTGACCTGATTACCAGCAAACAAGAAAATCAACTATTACCTCAGACTTCTTTTTTGTGTTGACAATTTAAAAGAAACCTATATATTATATATTACGTCAAAGGTAATAAATGGAAGTAAAGTTTTTAAATGAAGAATTAAAAATTTTATATCAAACAGGATCCTCAAAAAAATATAAAAAAGTACCTGCACAAATTACAAGAAAACTTGTTCGTGCGGTCGATGTATTATCTGCGGCAAGTATAATTCAAGATGTCTGGAAATTTCCCGCCTATAACTTTGAACATCTTGAAGGAAATAAAAGATATTCCATGCGTATGGACAGAACCTGGCGTCTGGAAATGGAAATTGAGTGGACCAATAAGGACTGTACTATAGGAATTATTGGTCTTGATGATTTGACTAAACACTATGGAGATTAGGACATGTCTGAAACCTTAAAGCCTTTTTATAACCCGGGGCCAGGAGACATTATCAAAGATGCATTGGAAGAGCTCGGCTGGCAGCAGGAAGATCTTGCAGAAATATTGGGATTATCAACCAAGAGTGTAAATCTTATTTTGAATAACAAGCAGGCTATTACTCCAGAAACTGCAGAGCTTCTTGGAAAAACCTTTTCTACTTCAGCAGAAATGTGGTTAAATCTTGATGCAAAATATCAGCTTAGAAAACTGGAAGAAAGACCGTCAGAAAAGAAAGAACTTACTCAGGCAAAGGCCGATTTTAGAAAGCTGATGCCTGTATATGAAATGAAAAAGAAAGGCTGGTTTGTAAATGATGTTTCAACAGCTTACGGAATAAAAGCAGAACGAAAACGCATTTTTGGTGATGAAGAAGCACTTCCTGAAAATGATGGATTGAAGTTTTGTGCCCGTCAGACAAATTTTGATTTTGATTACACTCTTGCATATTGTAATGTCTGGTATCGTTTTGCAAAAATCTATGCAGAAAAAATAAATCTTCCTGTATATAACAAAACCGGCTTGGAAAAAATCGCAGAAAATATATGTTCTTACACTCTGCAGGAAAATGGAATAAATAAAATCATTTCTGATTTACATTTCTGCGGTGTTGGCTTTTTTGTTCTAAGTCATCTGCAAAAAACGTATCTTGATGGAGCCGCTTTTACATTGGGAGCAAATCCTTTTATTGTCTACACCGCCCGCTACGATAGAGTTGATAATTTCTGGTTTGTTATGGCACATGAAATTGCTCACATCCTTTTACATTATAAACATCTGGAACAAGGCTGCCTCGATAATATGGATTCAAGTGCCAGTTCAGAACTGGAAATTCAGGCCGATGCAAAAGCTTCTGAATTGTTACACACGGATGAAATCCTTGAACTGGGAACTCAGTACCGCCATTATTTTACACTAGACCGCCTGCAGCAGATTAGTAATAAGCTGAAAATTGCAGCTCCAGTTGTTTTGGGAATTTTACAACACTATAAAATAATTGAATGGAAGAAGTTCAGTAAGTTGAGAACAAGTGCAAAGAAAAAGATTGATGTGGATGTTATTAAGGGGTAGCGAAAGTATGAATGAAAAAATATTTAACATTATAAAAGATGTAATAATTCCAATTTTTACAATAACAATTCCTTTGATTGCGTCTCATTTTACTGCAAAAAGAAATGTACCATTTTCTAAACGTAGTTATCTTACTTTTAAAGAAATAAGAAAAGATTATCTTGAAGATAAAATAAATGGATATTATTATTTTCAAAGTTTTATTGGATTATCAATTCCAAAAGAAGAAATAGATTTTATTCTTAATTCAGAAAAAGCTGTTTCTATTATGAG
>JAILIC010000057.1 GCA_024695475.1 Treponema sp. | reverse complement strand
ATTGATGGTGAAATCAATGATGTTACAGCCGATCTCGTAGTTGCGCAAATTCTTTATTTGGAATCTGAGAATCCAGAAAAAGACATCAGCATTTACATAAATAGCCCCGGTGGATCAGTGACTGCCGGATTAGCTATTTATGACACCATGCAATATGTAAAATGCCAGATTCAGACCATTTGTTTAGGACAAGCTGCAAGTATGGGCGCTGTTCTTTTAGCAGGTGGAACAGAAGGCAAAAGATATGCACTTCCTTCCTCACGAGTCATGATACATCAGCCTTGGGGTGGTGTTGAAGGACAAGAAAGTGACATCGCAATACAAGCAAAAGAAATCATTCGCTTAAAAAAATTATCAATAGAATACTTTGCACATCATACTCATAAGCCAATCGAAAAAATTGCAGCCGATATGGAGCGTGACTTTTTTATGTCCGCTCAGGATGCATTGGAATATGGTATTGTTGATCATGTTATGCCAGGGAGAAAGACAGTATGAGAAAACTAGGTAGTTCTATACAGTTTTGTTCATTCTGTGGTAAACCAGCTGATGATAACAGACGTCTCGTAGCAGCTCCATCTGGTAACATTTTTATTTGTGACCAATGTGTAGCTGTTTGCCAGAGTATTCTTGATCAAGAAGAACGTTCTGTAGCTCCTATTGAAATGAGTGATGTACCATCACCAAAAGAGTTTAAAGCATATCTTGATCAATATGTTATTGGACAAGATGAAGCAAAGAAAGTGCTTTCTGTTTCTGTTTACAATCATTACAAGCGTATGTCAGTCCTTAAAAACGAACAGAATAAGAGCGATGTCAAAATCGAAAAATCAAACATTTTGCTTATCGGACCTACAGGAAGTGGTAAAACTTTATTGGCAAAGACATTAGCTCAAAAACTTAAAGTTCCTTTTGCTATTGCAGATGCCACGACCCTCACAGAAGCAGGTTATGTTGGTGAAGATGTTGAAAATGTATTGTTAAAGCTCATTAACAATGCAGATGGAAATATAGCAGCCGCAGAACGTGGTATTATCTTTATTGATGAAATCGATAAAATATCACGTAAAAGTGAAAACACATCAATCACGAGAGATGTCTCTGGTGAAGGTGTACAACAAGCCCTGCTTAAAATCATTGAAGGCACTGTTGCAAGCGTTCCTCCTCAAGGTGGTCGTAAACATCCTAACCAAGAAATGCTGCAAATCGATACGACTAACATCCTATTCATATTAGGTGGAGCATTTGTTGGCTTAGACAAAATTATTGAGCAACGTTCTGCAGAGCACACAATGGGCTTTGGTTCAAACGTTAACATGATGGACGAAGAACAACGTATGGAGCTCCTTAATTCCGTTACCCCAGATGATTTGGTAAAATTTGGAATTATACCAGAACTCATTGGTCGTATGCCAATCACCGTTGCATTGAAAGAGCTCAAGAAAGAAGATTTGATTCATATTCTTACAGAACCAAAGAATGCAATTACTAAGCAATTTCAAGCATCATTTGCAATTGATGATGTCAATCTTGAGTTTGAGCCAGAAGCAATTGAAGAGATTGCAAATATTGCTATTTCCCAAAAAACAGGAGCTCGTGGTCTACGAGCTATTGTCGAAAAGATATTAATGGATTTCATGTTTGAAATTCCAAGTATCAAAGGCAATAAAAAGCTGACTATTACAAAGGCTATTGTACAGCAACAAAAAATAGAGAACATTACAGCGCTTCTCACAGAAACAGATCAAAAGACTGCATAAAAAAGAAGCCCAAACTATATCGTTGAAATGAAATGCACCCTCAATCATTACAGGGTGCATTTTTTTTATATTATGACCTCATCTGCACAACCGACTTCAAAACATCAGCGGTCATTTGTGCAGTTTTTTTCCATTGAAAACGTTTTGTCCATTCAACGCCATCAGCAATTAGTTTTTCACGAAGTGCCGTATCAGTTACAATACGTTCAATACCATCAGCCATATCTTCGATACTATTAGCATCAAAATAGACAGCATTATCACCAGCAACTTCTGGCAAAACACCTGCACGAGAACAAGCAACGGGGATTCCTGTGGCCATAGCCTCAATAATAGGCAAGCCAACACCCTCGCATACAGAAGGAAAAATACAAGCATCTGCTCCGGAATACAATTCTGGATATGTTTCTTTTGGAAAATATCCTGTCATAAAGATATCTGATACAGCAGAAGACTTTGCAACAGCTTTAGAAACTTCTTTTGCATACGAGTCTTCAACACCAGTCAATACAAGCCTATGAGGAAGATGTGTTTTTTCTTTAAAACGAGTAAATGCCTGGACGAGTTCCACGTGTTTTTTTGAAGGCCCACTTAACCGAGTTCCATAAATTAAATAAGGTCGCTTTATCGCAAACGGCTTTATCGTAACAGTATCACTATCAAGCAATGAGTGTTGATAAAACTGACTATGATCAATACCATTATAAATAACAACGATTTTTTGAGAATCAATACCAAGTTTTACCAAATCTTTTTTTATAAATTGACTTGAAGCAATAATTTTTGTCACATATTTAAGTCCACGGAGTATTTGTATTCGAGAAAAAAAAGCATTTCGAGCATTTAAAATATCAGAAAGACAATCATTAACAAGTGCAACACTAGGTACAGAAAATGAAACAGGAAGCATCTTAGAAGCAGCTGTAAAAAGAACAACATCATACCCCTGACGTTTAATAAATCGATTTGCACAAAACAAATGCCAGCGTTTTTGAGCAGTCAGAGAATCATTTAATTTAACAGATGTAAATGGTATTGCTTTATCCGTTGAATAAGTATATTTATCAGCCTCGATTCCGAATAACTCATATGAAGTATTTTCATCGTCGGATAGGTTATTTACCAAAGAAAACAAGTATGAACCCAATCCTGAACGGGCATGCTCGCAACCCAATGTGTCTATACCAACTTTCATTTTGTACAATTATAGCATAGTCACCGTATTTGTGCTATAGTTAAAAATATGGAAGAAACTTGCACATTTGAACAATTAACTATTTCTCGTTCCCTTATTGAACGACTTAAAAACAGTAATATAACAACCCCAACTCCTGTCCAGCAACAAGTTATCCCGCATATTTTAAATAATGAAAATGTATTATTCCAATCAGAAACAGGAACTGGAAAAACACTCGCCTATTTACTGCCACTTATACAACTCTTCGCTGACAGTCATATACAAGACAAAAAATCAAAGATACTTGTTATAGCACCTACCTATGAGCTATCTTCACAAATAAAAAGTGTCATACAATCAATCACAGATACAAAGTGTACCCTTTGTATTGGTGGCACACAAATAAAGCGGCAGGTTGAAGCATTAAAGGAAAAACCATTTATTATCGTTGGAAATCCAGCTCGAATCGTTGAATTAATCCGATTAAAGAAAATAAAAACTGAATCAATCAAAGCTGTTGTTCTTGATGAAATTGACCGTTTAACATCAAAAGAAATAAGTCATGAGACCGCTACTCTACTCCAGTTATTACCGGCAAATAAACAAACAATTGGTTGTTCCGCCACAGTTTCAAAGCAAACAAAGCAATTTATCGAAAAGATAATAAACACCACACCTCAAGTAATCGAGTTACCTTTAGAAGATGTACTCAAACATAGAATAACCCACATGGCATTTTATGCAGAGCGAAGAGACAAAATTGATACACTCCGTCAAATTCTCAATGCTATACAACCAAAAAAAGCAATCATCTTTACATCAAGGCAAGATCAGGTAATAAACATTACATCAAAGCTGCAATATAAAAAGATCCTCTGTGAGGGTTTATTTGCAAAAGCAGATAAAAAAGACAGAAAAACAGTTATAGACCATTTCAAGAGTGGCGTCTGTCCGATACTCGTAACAAGCGATCTCGCATCTCGAGGACTTGATATTCCCGGTATTACTCATATTATTCAAATGGATCTTCCAGCTGATGCAGACTTCTTTATCCACCGAGCAGGAAGAACAGCAAGAGCAAATACAACGGGTATAAACATCGTTATTGGAGATGAATACGAGTTACAACATTTTGCGCAAATCGAAAAAAAATTGGGAATTATCGTATATCCCAAGCAATTATACAAAGGTAAAATAGTAGCACCTTTAGATTGAGCATAACCAACAATATGTGATATAGTAATGAGATAAAAGATACAATTTAAAGTATATACCACCATATGAGGTTTTCGTGTTTCTCAAAAGTTTAGATATATTTGGATTCAAATCATTTGCTGATCGCACTCACATTGATTTTGCTGACGGCATTACTGCATTGCTTGGTCCCAATGGCTGCGGTAAAAGCAATGTTGTTGATGCCATAAAATGGGTTTTGGCAGAGAATAAATCAAAAGCACTTCGTGCAGAGAAAATGGAAGATGTTATCTTCAATGGAACAGAAAAGCGCTCTCCGCTCAATGTTGCAGAAGTAACACTGACCATAATGAACGAAAACGGACTCCTGCCTCTGGAAAGCCCAGAAATTGCCATACGTCGTCGCATTTTCCGTTCTGGAGAAAATGAATACAGTATCAATAATCGTCTGGTAGGACCGTCCGAAATTCGAAAACTATTCATGGATACCGGTGTTGGAAAAGCAGCCTATTCAGTCATGGAACAGGGCAAAATCGATCAGATTTTGTCAAAAAAACCAGAAGACAGACGTTATTTATTTGAAGAAGCCGCTGGTATCAGCCGTAGCAAGGCTCAATGTGTTGAAGCAGAACGTGAGCTTGAAAAAACACGAACAAACTTACAGCAAATTGAAGTTTCTCTGTCAGAAATAAAACGTTCCTATGATACATTAAAAGTACAGTCGGAAAAAACAATAAAATATAGAGAAGCAAAAGATGCAATATTTAACAATGAATTAGATATTCAGCTTCTCAAACTCAAAGGGTTCATCGAAGATAAAGTCCACAGAGAAAACGATTTAGCAGAAACTGAACAAAAGCGCAATGCTGTTAGAGCCGAAATAGAGCAAATCAACAATACATTGTCCGAGAACATGGATAAAGTAAAGGCCATGCAGGAAGAAGTGTATGCAAAGCAATCAGAACTTATTGGTATTCAAAAAGAAAAGACCGGTAAACTTGACTTGGCAAAACAGTTCAACACACGTGCTCAGGAAATAAAAGAGAAAATCAGTCAACTTGAAAATCATAAAAAAACAATACAAGATCGTATTGATGCTCTCAATGAGGAAATTGATGATCAAGATGCCACATTGCACCAAAAGACAAAGCAACTGGCAGATATCCAAAAAAATATACAATCATTTCAGGATAATATAACACTTGCCGGCAGCCAGATTGATGACAATGATCGTAAATCTGCAGAATACAAAAAACATATAACAGAACTTGATGAGCAAATAGTATCATTTCGTACACAGCTCGGCGCAATCACTGAGGATATCGTAAAAGAGCTTGATGCAAAATTAAAGGAAACAGGAGTTTCTACCGCAGCGGTCTCAGAAGCAAAAAACACGCTCGAAACAACATTGGGACAGCTTAAGGTATTTACAGAAGGACGTAAAAATATATTCTCAGACTTTGTTGCCATGTCTAAGCACTCCGAAGAGGATATTAAGAAAATTCTAAAAGAAGTAGTAGATGCTTTTGATGAATCTCAGAAAATGCTCAGCAAAATTGAAAATGCGCTCCAGCAGTACATAAAAGTTTCTCCTCAGTTTCTTGAAGAATTTCTATCACCACAAGGTATTCTCACAAAAAAGAGAGCTATTGATGCTCAGATTACTCAGTTGAGTGATACAATTGCCTCTTATCAACAAAAGATTACCGATTTACATGCAGAAAATTCGGGATTACTGGGTAAAATTGAGCAATATAAAGAAACCCTCCATAAATTAAAACTCAACCAAGTTGAGATGCAAGGACAGATTACTGCATCTCGACAACAAATTGATATTTTACGACGAAGCCTCACCTCAGAACAGAATACCTTAAAAGATACTGATGATGAACTCTATAGCGAAACTAAACGTTCTGAGGAAATCAATGATCAAATCTTAACGGTTCAAGAAGAGCTCGCAGAAATCGAAGTAAGAGGACAGGCATTAGCTAAGAAATTAACAGAGCTTGATAATCAAATTGCAGAGTGTAACAGCAATGTATCTGGTAAACAAAATGCTCTACGTAATAAACAAGAAGAACAAAATAAATATCAACAAAAGTATGAGCAACTTACACTCTCGTTAACAACAACCGACACAGAGATTCGTAATATCAAACAAAACTTCATTGATACCCATTCTCGGGATTTAATGGAGTTTGAAGAACGAATGTACACAATTACTACCCCAGCGGCAGTTTTGCGTGAAAAACTATCACAGTCACGAGAAGCACTAAAAACACTTGGACAAGTTAATCTTATGGCTCCAGAAGAGTTTTCTGAAGTCAAAGAGCGTTATGAACGGCAACAAGCAAATTATAACGATACCTTACAAAGTCTCGAAAATATGCAGCGTGTAGCCGAAGAAATACGATCAAAATCTACTGAAATGTTTATGGAAACATACAACAAAATCAAGCATAATTTTCATAATATGTTCAGAAGATTGTTTAATGGTGGTCGTGCAGAACTTAAATTGGAAGACCCTCAAAATGTGCTTACTTCTGGTATCGACATTTACGCACAGCCACCAGGGAAAAAACTTGAAAACATAGCTCTCCTTTCCGGAGGTGAAAAAACAATGACAGCTGTTGCCTTGTTATTTGCTACCTATCAAGTAAGGCCATCCCCTTTCTGTTTGCTAGATGAGATTGACGCGGCTCTAGATGACAAAAATGTAAATAGCTTTGTCACTGCGCTTCGTGCTTTTGCAAACATCAGCCAATATATTGTTATCACCCATAACAAAAAAACTGTTATGGGTGCAAGTACTATGCTTGGTGTAACAATGGAAGAGTCTGGCATTAGTAAAGTAATTGCATTGCGCCTCGATCAAGATATCAAAATTAACAAACCTGATATTCCTGATGAAGAAGTTCCGTTCGTTGAAGAAGATGTTGAACCAGAACAAGGTGTATACATACCACCTCGTCCTCCAAAGCGAATACATAATCCAGATGGAACGGTAACACAAACAAATCAACAGGAACAAAATAAAGAAGAGTAATACATGCAGCAGATTAGTGATTTTATAGAAAACATCACAGATTTTATCAATGAGCATAAAAAAAGTTTAGTAGCAGTATTATGCGTACTATTATGTTTTCTGACCTTTTCTGCTGTCATCATTTATTTCTATCAAGTTCACCAGCAACAACTAAACAAACCAAAACCAAAGGAACCAGAACCACCGCTTATTTTAAGCCAGCCATTGCTTGTACCAGAGGGTCCAATGCTTCCAGAAGGTTATATAAAATCGCGAGAACCAAAAAGAGTCTGGACGCAAGAAGAAACTGCACAATGGTTCACTGTTCCCGATGAAAAAACAGTAAAAGATTTAGAAAAAGCAAATGACTCATTTATATCAGATGTTGTAGGAGCTGCCCCGTGAATTACCATGTTTTGTTTTCTATACTTCTCATTTTTTGTATGCTTATTATATCCTGCACAACAACAGAAACTGCAGCCCAATCTATCACATCTCCAGATTCTTCGATTAATCTACAAAGCTCAGAAGATTTTACTAACGCAAATATACCTCAAGCAATTGAAGAATCTGATACCGTATCACCATCTGTTGATGATGAAATCACCGAGCCGCTTGTATTTGATCTACCTCTCTACGACACAGATTCTCCAGAATCTGTAGCCGAACCTCAAGTAACAGAGCTAGACACATCAGATACCATGCTGGAAAACATACAACAGGAAGACTTAGAACTCCCCACCGCTCCTATACCCGATGATCCTCAGCCTGCACCGCTTTTGACTTCCACCACAGAAGAATCCCCAGTACTACCATCAGAAGAAAAAGACGATCCTTCTCAAAATCAGACTATAACAGCACAAGAGACCATTGCAGAACAAACAAAAGTCATTTCAACAGACAATGATTCCATAGCAAAAGAATTATCACCCAAAACAGCAGATACAATTGCTACAGAAACTGTTCCTGTACTTCCTGTACTAGAGGACAGTACAGAGTCAACGCAGGAACAAGATTCTGCATCCCAAATACCATTGCCAACACCGTCTCGAAGTATTTCACTGAATAAAAACCAATATCTTGATATCGACTATATCGGACGAGGATGGATTTATCTAGGAGAACTTCATCAAGAAACTAACAAAGAAGATCTCATGTCTTTTTATAATAGAGATATCAGTAATAATAAACATACTGTATTTACGCTCCGAGCTGAAAAAACTGGTGAAACACTTCTTCATTTTTACAAAAATGATCCTGTCAATAATGAATATATTGATGACTATCTTTCAGTTTCAGTGGAAGAAGGAGTATCCACTTCGACACATATAACCGCACCATCCTATGCAGATATAGTGCCTCCACGACAAAAAGCGTCACCACAAACTTCAGAGCTTGCAAAAGCTGCTACCACTACAGAGAAAAAAGCACCTTCGCCCACAACATCTCAAGTAAAAACTCAGCAGCCTGTAGAACATACCACCACTGTACCAGCGACTTCAGAGGCTGCACAAAAAACTACGATAGTAAAACAAACGCCTGATAATGAGCCAGAAGGAACAAGCTCTTTGTTTATTCAGGCTCAAGAAGCATATAATAAAAAGGAATATCAAAAAGCGCTTAATCTCATTACTACTTATTTAGACATCAATCAGGAGCAAAAAGATGAGGCATTATTCTTAGAAGCCCAAATCTTGGAACAAAAATCTCCTGTACGAAATATAAAACAGGCAATTGCAATCTATGACTCTATCATACAGCAGTTTCCTTCCAGTCCATACTGGAAAAAAGCAAATGAACGTAGCAAATATTTAAAACGTTTTTATATCAACATTCAATGATACATAGCACTCAAAAACGAGAAGGAGCATCGATGAAAAATAAATCACTATCTATAATAGCTATACTAGCAACAGGTATTTTTTTCTTACTTAATACAACCGGGTGTACCGTTAAACAAGTACAAGGAGTAAATCGATCTATTGCAGTAACAGGAACAGGCATCGTATCAGTCATTCCTGACAGAGCAACAATTGTACTTTCTGTAGAAACAGCCCACAAAGATATCTTATCAGCATCAAATGAAAATGCACAAAAAATGACGGCAGTACAATCTGCTCTTATCGAAACCGGTATAGTAAGCGAAGACGTAACAACATCTAATTACACAATAAATCAGGATGTTTCATGGAACAACGGCAAAAAGATAATTGGAGATTACCATGTTTCAAATCAAATTATTGCAGTAGTAAGAGATATCAGTACTATCGGAAAAGTAATAGATAAGGCAATCTCAACTGGTGCAAATGAACTATCTTCCATTACCTTTGGGCTGTCAGACTCTGAAAAAATACTAAAACAGGCTCGAATTCTTGCAATAAAAAATGCTGAAGAAACTGCGACTCTGCTTGCTAATACAAGTGGCGCAGTCCTCGGTAAAGTAATTTCTATAACCGAGGATAATGATTCGTCATCACGAGCATTTCCAATGCTGGCAAAAAGCAGCGTTGTTTCAAATGACATGATCAGCACCCCTATTTCTGCAGGAAAAAAAGATATCACTGTAGTAGTGCATGTCACATACACCTTGCAATAAAATGATGGGAAAGCTAAAATAGGATATTATGTTAGACTATAAATTTATCAAAGAGAACCTTGAAGCGGTAAAAGAAAATATTAAAAATCGTAATATGACTGCAGATGCAGACATTGTTGTTGAATTGTATGATAAAAGAACAGCGCTCGTAACAAAAAAACAAGCTTTACAGCAAAAGAGAAATACAAACGCTGCAGCAATGAAAGGCAAAGTAGACAATGAAACTCGTCAAAAGCTCATTGCTGAAGGTAAAACAATAAAAGAGGATATTGCAGCCACAGATAAGGAATTGACAGAAGTTGAGGCCCAACTTGATGAAGCTGCCCGAAAAATTCCTAATATGGCTAATCCAGATGCTCCAGTCGGTAAAGTTGACACAGAAAATCTTGAGGTAAAAAAAGTCGGTACTCCACGTACTTTTGATTTTGAACCTAAAGACCATGTACAACTCGGTGAGGAGCTTGATCTTATTGACTTTGATCGTGGCACCAAGGTTTCTGGTCCAAAATTCTATTATCTCAAAAACGAAGCAGTATTTTTAGAGCAAGCATTAATCATGTATGCTCTCAATACATTGCGAAAACACGGTTTTACCCCATTTATCACTCCAGACATTGCAAAAGAAGAAATTCTTAAGGGTATTGGATTTAACCCTCGTGGTAATGAATCAAATGTCTATGCAATAGAAGAAGAAGGTACCTGTCTTGTTGCAACAGCAGAAATAACATTAGGTGGATTCCATTCTGGAGAAATTTTAAATAAAGCGCAGCTCCCATTGTACTATTGTGGACTTTCTCATTGTTTCCGAAGAGAAGCTGGAGCTGCAGGACAATTCAGCAAGGGATTATACAGAGTACACCAGTTTGATAAAGTAGAAATGTTTGTCTACTGTCTACCAGAACAATCAAACGAAATTCATGAAAAACTGCGTCTTATCGAAGAAGAAATATTCACAGGTCTTGGTTTGCCATTCCGTGTAGTAGATACGTGTACAGGTGATTTAGGAGCTCCAGCATACCGAAAATGGGATCTAGAAGCATGGATGCCTGGAAGACGCAATGAGGAACATCCTACTGGTGACTATGGCGAAGTTACTTCAACTTCAAACTGTACTGATTATCAGGCTCGTCGTCTTAACGTACGTTATAAAGATGATGATGGTAAGAATAAATACGTCCATATGCTTAATGGAACCGCCATCGCAGTAGGACGAGCCATGCTTGCCATCCTTGAAAATTATCAAAATGCAGATGGTTCTGTTACCGTACCACCAGTACTAGTACCACTTTGCGGATTTGATAAGATAAGTCCCAAAACAAACTAGATGCACGATAACAAAACGTACATTAGAGGTATTTTTTATTTATTAACATTTCTCGCAGCTATAACCGGTGTTGCATTGCTAAAACTGCTGGCATCGGTTGTTATTCCTGTTATGTTTTCTTTACTACTTGCGCTTGCTATGTTGCCACTTATAAGAAAACTAAACAGGAGGTTTCATGTACCTTGGAATCTTGCCTGCGTACTTATCCTTGTTATATCTCTCGTTGTCGTCTATAAGGTCTGTGCCTTCTTAATACTCAACATTAATTCTATTGTTAGACAAATCCCTGATTTACTAAATAGGACAACCTCTATCTATATTGCTATAGCACAACAATTAAATATTCCATTTGATAAAACAACAAGTCTCTTAGACAATATAGTAGAACAAGTAGGAGGAGTTGCAACCATACAACATATGCTTCTACGCTCCTCTTCCTACTTATTTGTATTTTCAAAAAATATCATTCTTGTTGTATTCCTCATCCTCTTTTTGATGATGGAAATACATAACTTCAGGGATAAAATAGAGGTAGCTTTCAAAGGTAAAGTCAAAGGACGGGTCATTCATGCTTCAAAAAATATAATACTCCAAATCACCCGTTTTATTTCTATCAAATTCATCATTTCTTTGACGACTGGCGTTTTTGTTGCAGTAGGAACATCCCTGATAGGACTTGAGTTTTCAATATTATGGGGAGCAGTAGCATTCGTACTCAATTTTATTCCCTACTTTGGCTCGACCATATCTATTATTATTACCATTCTCTTTTCGATACTGCAATTCTATCCAGATGGCGAATCCGTCTTTTTTGTCATGCTTGTAATGTTTGGTTCCAACATATTAATTGGAAATCTCATTGAGCCAAACATTGTAGGAACAAATCTGGATCTTTCTCCATTCCTTATTCTTATCAGCTTATCCTTATGGGGATTTATCTGGGGATTTTCAGGAATGCTACTGGCAGTACCTGCAACTGTAATTCTCAAGATTATTTGTGCCAATATTTCCTTTTTACATCCACTTGCCATATTCCTTGGTAATAGGATACAAGACACACAAAAAGAACTTTCAGAAGAAGACATTATCTTGTTACAAAATCCGCCTCATTCTGTATCTCAATTACGTGATAAAATGGTGAAGGTTGAGTTTTATTTTAATCGTCTCGGTTTATCTTTT
>JAILIC010000017.1 GCA_024695475.1 Treponema sp. | reverse complement strand
CAACGACCCTCTTTTTGATAAAACTAATATGATACAGAAGGTATTTCCTTCAGACTTTAGACAGGTACGTTATTATACAATGCTTATAATCCAAAACGCTCCTTTTAAACCAGAAATCTTACAGCTATTAGAACAACAAATTAGTGAAATAATAAAAAATGCTATCAAACATGGTAATCATTGTGATCCAAATAAAAAAATAACTATTTGGTACTCCTTTAGCCAAACACACGCCCATGTAATTGTCGAAGATGAGGGCGATGGATTTAAAGATCTAGAAAAATGGAATGAGTTTAATCGAAAACGAATCGATTGTCTTGAGCAAGAAAAATACGAAGATCTGGTAAACTACCTTTCTTTCAAAACCGAGGAAAGCGATGCACAGGACAGCGGAAATGCACTTTTTGCAGCAACAGAGTTTTGGAACGGAGGATTTGTATTTAATAACAAACGCAATGCCATTGCCATGTTAAAAAAATACGATCAAAACTAATTAAAACAAAACTTATTAAAACACTTGCCTTTTCTAACAATAATAAGTATATTTTCCATTACTGGGTATCTTAATAAGGGGATGCACCGGTTTCGACGGACTTGTGGAGACTTGTACTGCAGGTAAGGTTACGCCTGTCCTTTGAACAGACGGAATAAAATAACTGAAGACGAAAACTCTCAGTTCGCTCTTGCTGCTTAAGTAGCATTAGCTGGAAATCTGAATGCACCGTTCTGAGCGTTTAGAATTTCTATCACCAAACCAGGACTTGCTGTATGTGTTGTCCGTTACACATACAGGACATTTTACGGAATACGGAGACGATGCTTGCGGTGTTGCTACCGGCTCCCGACAACTACCTCGCACCGATAAACCTGTAGAGGTGCCTGTTTCGCATTTTCGGACGGGGGTTCAATTCCCCCCATCTCCAACAAAAAAAGGCTGTTCAATTTGTTTGGACAGCCTTTTCTTTTTGCTCCTACTTGAAATCGCATGAGCCGTCGGCATGCCGTGGCCAGATTAGTTTTGAAGCATCACAATTTTTATGATTAAACAGATTAATTAGCTGTTTCTCAATAGAATCGGATATTACTACATAAGTTATCAGCTCTTTATTCTGCGTTTCGCTGGAAATTTTTATGAAGTCGCCGTCTATTTGAAGAATTAATTGTTCATATTTTCCAGAATCAATCTGATTATAAGAAAAATAGGAATCCCAATTTGATTCGTTTATATCCCCTCTTGAAAAACAAGGAACACCATAACCTGTGCACTGAAATATATTTTCACCTATTTTTTCAATCTTATTAAACAAAAATGAATTGTCATTGTGAAATCTGATACCAATATTGGAAATAACTGGACAGAACCAACCTTCTTGTATACCACATGCTATGTATTCTTCAGTTTCTGTTTGAATGGATGGATTCTGATTTTCTAATTTATACTGATAATCATATTTCTTTATTATGGAGCAATCCTTGTTTTTTAATGCTTCAAGAAAGTACATAGGAACATATTTCTTTGAAATTCCAATTTCTTCAATTGAAATAATTGAATCTGGAAGAAGCTGCGCACAATCTTTTATGCTAAGTCCTTTTAATGAAATCCATCCATCATACAATTCGTAATTAGTTATAAATGCTACTGTTGTATTTTTATCATTGATATTTGAAATTCTTATACGGTTCTTTTCGCAATCAAAAGTTATTTCTTTTCCTTTTGGTATTATTGTTGTTTTATCAATAAATACATCCAGATTTTCATCCTCAAAAAATACAGGAATATTTCTTGATGCTATAAAATGAAAGGATTCCGCAAAAGATAAGCCTGCTAAACCCAAAAAGATACATGCTAATAATTTGTTTTTCATTTTTTACTCCTTCGTTCCGCGTCTTGCGCGCTCCATACTTTGCTTTGCAAAGTACGCCTGCGGCGCTGCTCCAATCCCTTGCCCATGCGGGCTCGCAAGATAGAGTAAGTTTCTTTCAAGGGATTGTTTCTTGTACATTTATTTCAGATACCCACCGTAGCACCAGCCGACAGTACCAGCCTTTATTGGATTTCCGTCTCGATCTTTTGCCCCTTTCTGAACTTCAACCTTTACCCAGTTTGAAGAAATTCCGTCGATTGTTTCCGGAGAACCAAACTCTAAAATTTTAATTTGAGAGCCCTTTGACATTATACAAATTGTCTCATTATCTTTTGCTTCGTTAGTTCTTAATCTTAAATTTGAAGATGCAACTTTTTTTATATTTGCCCTCAGTAAACGTATTCCAATATCTCCGCGAGAAAATTTTCTAGAGCCATAGCCTAGGCTCGGTATTTCGAAATCTTCTCCATATCCCGAAGCAAAACATGCACCACATGTATAGTTTAGTTCTTCCTCATAGAGATCCATTACCCATTCAGAAACATTACCACTCATATCATAAAGCCCATACCCATTCGGTTTCTTCTGAGCGGCTTCATACTCATGAGATTCTTCTGGATCATAAGGTTTCACAATAGCGATATCATCTATATTATCACTTCCTGGATATTTATAATTTTCACCACCTTTTGCAGCATACTGCCATTCTTTTATAGTCGGAATTCTAAATCCATCTGCATTTTCATTTATTACAATTTTATCATTTATCTCTAAAGTATAGAAAGGGTGGTAGACCTTTAGAATATCAGTTTCTCCTGCTATAACATAAACAGGTTCAAAGCCTAATAATACACTTAATTTATTGCAAAAATAAATCGCATCATAATAACTTACACATTCAACTGGATAATTTGGATTAATATTTGCACTAGGATTTTCACCTGTGACCTCTTCAAAAAGACATTGGGTTACTTCTGTACTTGAAAGCTGATAATTTGTTCCTGGTATAGCACACATTTGTTTTTTTAACTTATCTGTCTCTATTGCATAAAGAAAAGCACAATAAAATATCAATAAGAAAATAAAAATAATTTTTCTTGTCATTCTAGTTTCTTCCTCCCTAGGTTTCATCATGTTTAAATGGATTTCTCATTCTTTTTTTATACTTGTCCTTCCAAACGGGAAACTGGATATTTGCATCTCTTATAACAGGCTCTTTTTTACTTGAATCAGGAATAGGAATTTCTCCATCTTCCAATTGAATAACACGTTCAAACCGTGCCTCAACGATAGCTAGCGTTGAGGGGCTACGATAACTTACTCCGTGTCACGTTTCTGGAAACAGTGTCGGGTGATACCATCATCTTAACTAATCGGATACCATCATCTTAACTAATCGGATACCACCATCCTTTCTAATCGGATGGTACCATCCTCGTTAATCGGATATCATCATCCTCCTTATGGTGATGGCATCATCCAAGCTTATCGGTACCCAAGCTGATCGCGAAGCACGGAACTAGTTAAGTACGTGGCACGCTCCTAAGCCAGAAATAAAAAAAAGCCACCAACAGTATATCGTTGATGGCATTGAAAGTAAAACAATAAAGAAAGATGTATTGATGTTCGCAGTCACATTTTTTGGAAAACTTGTCGATATGTTATCACCTCTTGAGGTGATATGTTGTCTCCTCACGATTCGATATGTTATCAAGTCGCGACTTGACAACATATCGAAAAACTCATACTAAAGTTTACAAGCCTCTGATACGAGTACGTTACTTTATTTTTCTAACAAAGGAACCTTTATAATCAGACGTTGACTTAAAACGTGCCAATACAGTTCCGTACTCATCTTTTCCTAATGGACCAATCATCACTTGATATGCTTTACCGCTTGTCAAAGGAACCAGTACTATCGGATATGTTTTTCCATACTGTGCAATATTATTACGAATATTATCCTGTTTTGCCAAAACAGCAATCTGAACATAATACTTACCAGACTCAAGATCTGATAAAGAAGCTCTTTCATACTTTGATAAATCAGCAGGTAAACCAGTTGCACTTGCAGGTACCACTGGTTTTGTAGCCTGCTCAACAACTTCTGGTTGTTCTTCAGGAATAAGAGCAACTACAGGACTATCTTCTACAGGAGTTTCTTCTGGTTCATCTTCATTTACAACATCAGCAGGAGTTTTAGGTTCAGAAGGAACAAGTACAATAGGAGCATATTCTTCATTTTCAGAAGAAACTACAGGGTCAACAGGAGCAAGCTCTGGTTCAGCTGTATCAACTTTATCAGGAACAGACTCAGCAACAATCTCTGCTGGAAGAGACTCTTCAGGGAGTTTTTCTTCATCAACTTTTTCGCCAGATGAAACTTCTGATACTGGTTCGGCAGGAGTAGATTCATCTACACTTTCACTAGGAACATTTTCATCTACAGATTCGCTCAGCTCTGGTTCAGCTGCAGTTTCAGGGTCAGGAACAATAGCAACAACTGGAGCTGGCTCGGTAACAACCGTTTCTGGTTCTGTCTGTTCAGGTTCAGACAAAGTTGTGTTAACTTGCTCTGGCACTTCCTCTGCCGGTTTTTCTGCTACTACAGGAACTTCTTCTAATACAGGGGCTGATTCAGACGTATCTGCAACAACGGTTTCAAGAATATCTGATGACGCGACAGCAGAAGCGGCAGGAGTTACATCTTCAGTTGCAGCAGGAGTTTCTGCAACTTCTTCTGGGACAGCTTCACTTACTGCAGGCGAAACTATTGCAGTTCCATATACAGATTCATCAAGCTTTCCTGTTCGTTTTGTCAAACGAACAACATTATTTTCGTCTTTTTTTATTCCCAACTCACTTGCAGCATCAGCTGAAAGTTGTATGGCGACACCTTCAGAAGGATCCAGTGACCCTACAACAAGAATATCTATAGACTTACCAGAGGTTGGATTTGTAACACTCACTGTGTCACCAGGTAAATAACCAACCGTTTTTGCAAATAAACCACTTGGTAATTCACCCTTTCCTGCCACAATTGCACGACCATCAACAGAAGGACTAAAAGCTGTTAACAAAGTCGCACAACATATTGCAATACACGTAACATACAATTTCTTTTTCATTATGATATACACCCCTCTATTGTTTCTTCATTT
>JAILIC010000171.1 GCA_024695475.1 Treponema sp. | reverse complement strand
CAGGACAACGTTTTGGAAATGGTGCAATGGTATCGGCTGCGATCCTGAATGGGCTGAGTGTTGCAGGATTGCGAAACAAATGATTCTAGCTTTCATTGAACAAGTATCACTGAGCGGTAAATTAAACCCGGCAACCTCGATTTTTATGCTAAAGAACTGGGCAGGGTACAAAGATACTGTCTCATTTGATGAAGCACAACCGAACCTTACAGCAGAAACAAACATCCCAATACATGAGATTGAAAACAGTGTTTCGGGACTTATCGAGAAAAATAAAGCAAAGAATCATGAGTAATTGTTTGTAAATATGTTGGTAAAAATATAGCGTCGGTTGAAAGAATGGCTGAGTTATGCGGTTTGTGGACGCAATGCAACTATTTCACCGCAAGAGTTGCAACGAATTCACGCGGTTTGTCGGGGTTTGATGTTGGTAATCAATCAGGATCATTTGAGGCTTTGGGGACTCCCGGAAGCTCAAACAGATAGCAACGTTATGTTTTTGACGATAGGAAGCGACTCGCGAACCATAAGAGCCGGAAAACGGTCGAAAACATTTGTGATTGTTGGCTATAAAGTGCGATAAATCTCAAAAAATAAGGGTGTAGGGGTTTTATTTAGGCTTTGTTTTGGCGACTACTTACCCCCAAAAATATTCGGATAACACAAAAATGCCGTTACATAAGCGTTACACAGGCCGTTACAACATGGTCATTTGAAAAAATTCCGCCTATAAAAAAGACTATTGGTCTGAAACCTAGGGAAATATGAGAAAAAAGGAAAAACAAAAAAGAGCTGCGCCGCCGTGGTCAGTCGAGAAGGGTGCAAAAAAGTCTGATCCGGTTAAAAGAGCAGATACAAAACCTAAACTGATTCGGTTTTTAGATCCGAGTAAAGGGCGCGGTTCAGCTACTACTTAGGGAGCATGAAGCATGAAAAAATTAACACCCATGCGAGCAATCCGGGCGAAGTGTCGGGAGTGCTGCTGTAATCAAATGTCAGAGATCCGTGGTTGTCCAATAACAGATTGTGCGTTGTATCCGTACAGAATGGGGCACCGGCCGGGAACACTTAAGGAAGATCCTGAGGATGGTTTGGAAGCTGCAGAAAATGCGGTTGATTGAGTAAAACTTACTCATTTTTGAGTATGAAGGGAGAGTACAAACATGAAAAATTATTACAAGAAGGCTTTAGAGCTTTATGTGGATTATAAAAAAGAGCTTGTGAGCGCACATAACATCTATGATCTGGCGAAAAAGTCAGGAAATTACTCGCAGAAAAAACTCGACGAATTTTTTACTGCCTCTCAGGAAGCCGTGGGAAACGCTGACGGTTCGTTTTCTCGTAGACTGAGCCAACTCGAAAGTGATTACATTAGTGAGCTCAAGGAAACATACTTTTTTGGATCAAAGAGTAACGCGCTAAAGCTTAAGCAGGACAATCTAATGGAGATGCTGCAAACAAACCTTATCGATTTCACCCCAGACGAATATGAGACAATGGCCAAAAAGTACGCGGATAATCTTCCGTTGTCCCGTGTTCTGCACGATTATGCAGCTCGTCATGGTTATAATCTTCGCAATTATGTATCGTTGACCGACAAACTAAACAGTTTCGATAAGCTGAAAGGGATTCTGTCCCGTTTGGCAAACTCATCTTTGACCGAGTCGGATCGAAACTTTCAGGAGCTTGCAGTTTTCCCGGAAAGCCTCACAAAAGAGAGCAATTTTGAAGAACTTTCAAAGATTTTCTCGGATGATCTTCCAACAATCGACTATAAATGCCTAAAATTCGGCGATATTGCCGCAGAAATGGCGGCAGATCAGGCAGCAGCAGAAGCAAAGCAGACCTATGACGGAGATGCTTTTTTGAAAGGGCTTGGAGTTGAACCCGAACCGAAAGCGGTAACGGACGTTAAACGGTTGGTTGATGATATTGCTCTGTTGTCTGCGGAAGAAAAAGAAGCTGCTGAACAGTACGCTTTAAATCATGGCATTGTTGGGGACGAAGGTGCACCGATCATCACCAGGGAAGCTATTGCATGGGTAAAATCCGACGATTATAAAAAGTTCAAGGAAGCCACTGCAAATATAGAACCCGTAGAAGTGTAAAAACCATAGCGTACACGGCTAGTTTTGTATTTTGGTTAGTTTGTCGGTCATTTTACTGACTGCAATGCTTAAAATAAAAAATACGATTAAATAAAAGGGTTTTTACAAAAAAAGAGACCACCAAAAAACGGCGGTCTCTTTCTCATTTTTTACCTTTTTTGTGGTTCTCCAGGTATTCACCGATGGCTTGTCGAATAATCCAATTGACGGATCTGTCTTCTTTTTCTGCTATTTCATTAAGAGCTTCCAACTGATCCTCAAGAAGTCTAATCGTTGTTACTCTGTAATCCCCGGATTTTGGTCTTGGCATGGCTTACAAGCTCCCTTCTTTTTGTAATTAAGTATATCACATATATTGTATTTTATTATGTAATGAGCACAAATAATATTGTCTATCATAATGTATTATATTATAATATATTATACAACAAAGAAATATCGGTTTTTTAGAAAGATAGGTGAAATACATGACTGACCAGAACCAAGTTAAATACAGCATTTCAGAGGAACAGGCAAAAAAAATTGAAGCTAAAATAGCAGATGGGGCATTGTTTGCACTAACACATAGATCCTGCAGACTAAAGCTTTTAGAAAGTACATATATTCAGACCATTTATCTAGATGATGCAGTCACTTCTGCATATTATGCCGGGCTTGCAAAGGGTTTAAGTTATAGAAATCGATCTAAAAAAAGGGGTAAAAAAGATGGGAAAATCACTGAACGGTAAAGAGTTAGGCCCAGGATATTCACAGAGAAAAAATGGTTTGTACATGCGGAGTTTTCGCGAAAATGGGAAGCAAAAGGCGGTGTATGGTTCAACGCTCCGGGAATGTAAAGCGAAGTATGAAGCTCGTATGATCGAGGCAAAACAGGGGATCTCTTCCGAAAATCCCACTATCAACGCTATATGGTTGGCATTTCTCGAAAATAAAATATCCGTTGGTAAGCTGCGCGGATCTACGGCAGCACTGTATAAAAGCGAATATGAGAAATATATCTGTCCAGAATTTGGCAAAATGCGGGTTAAGGCGGTCAAATCATTAGAAATTGAGATTTTTCAGCAGAAATTAATAAAAAAGGGACTCGCCACAAGCACAATCGGCAATGTAATGACATTACTACATCAGATTTTAGCGGCAGCAGTAAAAAGCGGATACATCCCAAGGAATCCGGCAGAAGGAATAGAGGAAATTAAGGACGATGGGAAAACGAACCGCCAAAACAACAGAGCCTTGGAGCAAGATGAGCTGAATTTGTTCCTGGAATATGCTGCAGGTAACTTTTATTACAATGTGATACGGTTTCTTGTGGCTACGGGGATCCGATCTGGTGAGCTCCGGGCCCTTAGGTGGACTGATTTGGATGAAAAAAACAATGTGATACACATTAGAAAAACCGTATCACATGACGAAAATTATCATCCATGCATAAATGATCCAAAAACGTTACAAAGTAACCGAGATTTGCCCTTAAACTCTCAGATTTTGACGATTCTGCAGGATCAAAAACAGCTATGCAAAAGGCATTTTGATAATAATATCAAGAAGATTGATGATTTTATCTTTCCATCATCAACAGGTGAGATGCTTTCAAAACCCGTTTTGTGCCGTAACTTCAAGAAAATATGTGATAACATCAAAGCAGACAATCACAATTTTGAGCCTATCAGCCCGCATGCACTCCGACACACATTTATTACAACGGCTTTACTGTCCGGCATGAATGAGTATGTTGTTAAATCGCTAGTTGGTCATTCACAAGCTACCAGAGTGACTACCACAACCTACCTGGGACGATCTCAGACAGCAATGCAGGAAGCAATGAGCGGTTTCAAAATTGGTTAAGGAGGCGTATTATGCGTGATTTAGAGTGGTTTAAGCAAGTGCAGGAGCACAATCATAAAGTGATGGAGCAGGTTACAGAACTTGAAAACAAGGCCTTTACGGCTATTTCAGACGGTAACATGACCGAGTTTAATGAGTTGATTGAGCAGATAGTTGAGTTGCAGAAAAGTTATCAATATTACACATGATACTAAATAATTAGTAAATGCCCGGATGATATTTTTCCGGGCTTTTTTATGCTTTTGGTAGCGTCAAAAATGCCCCTATGGTGTGATACAATGTTGTATGGGTTTGTTTGTATAGAACCTTAAAACCGCTAAAACACGGCAATGCAATGTTTTACATGTTTTGTACAAACAAAATTGTATCTGGTAATGGGGGCTTATCATGGAGTTGAAGACACTAAAGGATTTTGCTGCAGAGCAGAACGTGAGTTATGAGGCTATTCGGAGACAGGTAAAAAACTATTCTGGTGATTTAGAAGGGCATGTGATTATTAAAAACCGCACACAATTCCTGGATGAATACGCGGTGAATTTTTTAAAACAAAAAAGACGCGAAAACCCTGTCATTGTGATGCATACAGAGGCAAATGAGCAGGTCGAGGAATTGAAAGCTCAAGTGGATCTCTTAAAAAGTAAGCTGCTAGCAGCTCAAGAACAGATACTTGCCCTGAAAAATGAGGAACAGAAAGCACTTGAGGCAAAAATTAGAAGTGAGATCCTTTTGGAAGACAACAAAGCCAAAGAGGAAGCGTTGAGAGCTGCAGCTGTGAGAGAAGCAGAAATACAACGGCTTTGTGATCAAGCCCAAGCAGAAGTCAGGTCGTATCACAAAACATTTTTTGGATTATATAAAAAAACTAGCGTTGATATAACGGAAAAATAGCATTAATATCTTGTCATGATCTTTTCGGGCGATGGGCTTGCAGATGTTTCAAAGCATTCACAAGCCCTTTTTTATACCCGCAAATAGCGTTAATTTTTGGAAAAACGCTTTTCTAATTCATCAAAATCATAATCACGTTCCTTAAAGTTCTTGAATTTATCGGCTTTCTTTGCCTTTTTCTCACCTTTCAGAATGTCTTTTGCTACCTTCATGACAGCGGGATCTTTTATCTGCTTTTTCTGTATTTCCGTATCTTCAATAGCTGTAACCACTTTCGGCATCTGCGTAATGCTCCAGAAAAATTTATAAGCAATCACACGATTTCCCTGCTTAACTTTTTCGTAGTATTTCCCATTCGGCTGTAAAATGAGCTGAATCATCCGTGTTTTTGATAATTCATCACAAATTGGATCAATAACCTTTCGTTCAAAATGAGTCCTTGCAAAATGCCCATCTTTAGTAGTGTATGACCCTTTTCCATCTTTTGGGATATCAAACAATTCCTTAAACTTCTTGATGCTAATTGTCCCAACGTTTTGCAATATACGCGTATCTGAATGATCTCGCAGCAACTCATAAAACAAAACCGCGCGCCCTGATTTCATCTTGAAAATATCGCCGCTCCACATGGTTATGTATTTTGAAACTTCTTCTTTTCCGTCCAAACCGCCGAAAAGTCCCAAAAATTCGTCCTCTATTCGGATCCTTACGACATTTCTAAAAAGTGCGATTGTTCGGACAAAGTTCCCGGAAACATAAAAATCCTTGCCTTTATCATCAAATTCAATAAAACTGTGCCGTGGCATCTGACCAATAGCTCTCTTTAGATCCTGTGACAAGTGATCTATATCTGAATTGATGTTTAAAATTTTGGCAAGTTCCTTTTTATCTAAATACATAGTGTCTGGACAGTCGTTTTTCCAATTAATTCGACTTAAAGCTAGTGTAAACGTCTTGTATTCCGCTAACGTCATTTGTTTGTGCGCCTCTGCAAAGATCCTGCTCACTGCAAACAAATTAGGCTTTACTTCGGCATCATAATATTCTTCTAAATTCATTTGATGAAATTCTTCATCTGTGAAATTGAGTCTCGGCATATATCCCCACCATTCTTTTTACAAAATTTTTAACCTTAATTACAATATAATTCATGTTGTGACTTTGGTCAAACTCAAGTCACACTTAAACCCGCGCAGAAAAGTCACACTTACCCACGCAAAAAAGTCACACTTCTGCACTAAAAACCCACGCAAAAAAGTCACACTATTTAAAATAACTAGTAGCTTTGATATAAAGGCCGCTTCGCAGTTAATAAAGGTAATGCTCCGCAATCACATCAACCCGGTTGTGACCCATCCACCTGGATACATAGCCCATCGCCCGTCTGTCGAACACTTCACCTGCTCTATCTTTGCGCATAACATAGCGGTCGTGCCCGGTTAGCTCGTCTTTATTCCGAGAAACTATGTTGTATAACCTTTTCGCATATTCAGCGCGGTAATGGTGATTGTCAAAAGCCTTTGGAATCTTTCCAAAGACTTTGTCAGATCCAGACTTTCGGAACAGCTCCGCTAGTTCCTCAGTGTGTTCGTTGTCGCGGCCAATCAGGAGAGCGATTCTTTCTTTCCCGCCCTTCGTTCCTGCATGAACGTGCAATTGATACGCCTTTATGCCCTTATAGCTGACTTCTTTTCCTAGATCCGTGCCCCGGATTCGTGAAAGCTCGGCTCGCCGTAACCCCATAGACCGCGTAATATCTGCCCATTTGGACTCTAAAGCCGCTGAAATATGTCTGTCATATGAAACAGCTCCCCGGCTCCTTGAAATACCTTCTCGCGTCCGAGAAGGGGTTTTTACAAGGTCTGCCGATGATATGCCGTAGAGCTTTGCTAAAGCCGCTTTACGGGTTGATATCGTGTAAGGAGATAAATCCTTGCTTACCATTTCCAAAAGCCAGGAATCGACAAAATTGCGTGCTTCTGACAGGTGTTTCACTTCTGGATGGTTCTCACGTATCCATTTGATAAAGTGTTTTGCTTCCCTCTTGTAAGTCTCGTATGTACGGCTAGTGTAAATGTAGTTGCAATCTTCGCCTTTCTTCTTGTCTTCGTTTCTGGATCTTCCAAAACCATTTTTAAACATGCCAGATAACCTTGCATAAACTTCATCATTCAAGGTATTCCTGGCGGCTCTGTCTTTCCATCTGCCCATTTTTAAGTCCTTTCAAGGGCTCTATTGCCCGAAAATTTTCAAGTTAAAACCTTATTGGTTGCCGATTGAACGGCTCGCAGGTTTTTTATAGTGGATCTGCCGCCACCCGCAGGATATTTGAAATACATGCTCTGCCACACGCTATATGTAATCGCTATCAACTAGCGTAAACGCGGCGGTTATAGTTCCGCCGAAACTTGGTTGGAGAGTCAGAGTCCAACCGGCTCTTAAATTAACTATGGTCATCAGTAAATATGCATTTTTAATATGTCAGAGAGCCTAACAACATAACTGACACGCTGCTTTATCTTCTGGTGATCTAGTTGTGATCCCTGGAAAGCTAACCGGGGATATCCATCCAAAAACTGTATAAATCTGTTTATATCCACACTTCGTATAGATATAAACAGATTTCTTTTTTCTCCATTCATTCAAAAAATACCTATATCCTAAATATGGTATAGGCGCACATGTTTTAAAAATTCGGCTACCGAACAGCAGCTTACTTTGACCATTTTTAAAAAATTTTAACCATTGGAAAAAAAGAATCTCTCGAAAGGGGATTCTGGACACAGGAAGTTTTCACTTCTCTCATTAAAAAATAAAAATAAAACAATACGTTGATTATTTTCCAGGTGGTAACGAAAAAGCAAGAACTTTTTTTTCATGAGACTGCCAAAATTGGACTAGATCAATGTTTGACTGAAAGAAAGACTAAAAGATTTGTTAGTAATTTTAAGTTATCATGCCGTTACGGCGAGTTTCAACACATAATTTTTGATATTTGATTTATTGTAATAAAAATAAAAAGTCCTAGGGAATCGTGTCCCCAGGGCTTTTAGTTGTATCAATTCCACTGAATATCAATTTCTCTGTGATTCTGTACGCAGTCGCGAAGATACATGTTTATTAGTGTCTGGTAAGGGATGCCGGATTCTTGCGCCTGACCCTTAAAATAATCATAAACACTATTATCGATATTGATTGTGATCGTCCGCTTTACTCTGTTTGCGTATGGATTCCTGACAGCCTTACTAAAATCAAATTCTTTTTGCAAATATTCCTCATCAGTCATATCTTTTTTCATGATAATAAACTCCTTTCGTATCCCTTGCGCTCGGTTGGTGTTGCTTTTCTCGAAGAAATAATTCTGATCCTGTTTTCTTCACGGATACAGTGCACGACTATCAAAATGTTATCGCATGCACTGCGTCCCAGAATACGAAACCGATCTTCATAATCCGAATGATCTTCATCAAATTCTAAAAGTGAGTGCTTATCATTAAATACTGTCGATGCTTCCTCAAAAGATACCTGGTGTTTGATCTGATTGATTTGGTTTTTGTGTTCATCCCATTCAAAATACATATCGTCCATATTTATATTATATTTATAACTTAAAATTAAATCTACTAAAATATGCAATAATTCTGTGACGTGAGCTTGAAATAAAGGCTCTTGTTTTTTATACTAAGTTTACTTTCAAAAATGTGCAATAACTTCATTGATAATATAACGGACGGACTACGGTGTATGGAGAATATTTTTGAGACTTGGTTAGAACAATATTTTGATGAGATTACGCCTAGGGAATTTTATCGTTACATCTTTCCTGCAGGTGAGTTGGATGGTAAAAATTCATTTACATCGGGCAAATACGCGGGAATAGCTGTTTGTATTAGTCAAAAAGAGAAACGAAAAAAGAAGGATGTGGGTTCAGATGAAGCCAAGGTATTTCGTTACACGCTAACGGATGATCTGGATTTGATTGATGAACTTGGTTCGAGGAAGGATATATTTTGTTTAATGGCACCGTTGAGTTATGCCGGAAAAACAAGATCTGCAAAATCAGCTCGGTTCATGTATGCAATGGCGTTTGATTTGGACATGATAAGGGTTAGCGATGACGGAAAAACTCCGATTGGCTTGATAGATCTTTGGAATGGTCATATTGAGGCGGCTGATAGGATCCCTAAGCCGACATTTATAGTTTCATCAGGAACAGGAGTGCATTTGTATTATGTTTTTAATAATCCTATTCCATTGTTTGATAATGTTGTGAAACAACTCCAGAAAATGAAGCATGAACTAACATATATGCTGTGGAATGAAGGTATTGTAAATATAAAAAGTGAGAATGATATACAGTATGAGGGAATTTTTCAGGGTTTTAGGATTCCGGGAACGATTACAAAAAGGGGAAATGTGGTCAGAGTATTTGAAACGGGTTCAAAAGTAAGCCTGGAATACCTAAATAATTATGTTGATGAGCCATATCAAGTAAAGGATTTTACATACAAAAGCAGGTTATCAAAAACAGAAGCAAAAAATTTATATCCTGAATGGTACGAGGAACGAATTGTTAAAAAGAAAAAGGGCCTTTTGCATCCGTGGGCGATTAGTAGGAATTTGTATGATTGGTGGAAGGCTGAAATACTGAAAAAGGCCAAAGTAGGACACAGATACTACTGTTTGATGATGTTAGCGATTTACGCAATTAAATGCGGGACTTATGATGAAAAAAAGAACCCTAACCCTGTCACTAGAGAAGAATTGGAACATGACGCTTTTGAAATCATGAAGTATTTTGAGACACTGACTAATAGTGAAGATAATCATTTTAATGAAAGTGATGTGTTGGATGCACTAGATGCCTATGACAATGCAATGCAAACGTATCCGAGGAATAGTGTTGAGTATAGAGCAGGTTTTAGATTGCCTGAAAATAAACGAAACGGCAGAACCCAAGAACAGCATGTTAAACTCATGAACTATATCCGGGATGAAATTAACGGTAACAAGGATTGGAGAAATAAGAACGGGGCACCGACAAAGGAAGAAATTGTAAGACAGTGGCAGGCTGAGCACCCAAAAGGGAAAAAGATTGATTGTGAACGTGATACGGGGTTGAGTCGTCACACAGTCTCAAAGTGGTGGAAATTAGTTTTTAAAGTCAAAAACAAATAAAAGCAAATGTAAAAAGGCAGTCCAAAACGGCGGGCTGCCTTTTTTGTTGTGCAAAATCAGAAGTGACATGGAGATTTTAAAAGCATTTGTGCGATTTTCCATATTTTAAAATTCTGTGAGATTTTTTCAGACATATAGCTACATATTAAATGTAATTTTTTAGAAAGGAGGGAAAATACATAGTTTTTAAGCGAAATTTTAGTGTTTTCTGTAATTTTTCGTAAAGTTTAAAAGTAATTTTTTAGAAAGGACTAAAAAATATGAAAAACACACAAATTTTAAGTGCAATTTTAGTATTTTCTGTAATGTTTCTAGGAGTTGCTGCTATTGCGGTAGTTGCGGCATGGAAAGGTGTAAATTTTTATTTTCGCCATGAAAAAGGTGTTAATAATGTGTTAAAGGGAATTTGGGAAAAACTCGTTCCGCAATTGATGATTGGTATCATGGTGAACTTTCTTTTTAAGTTGTTAGAAGAAGTAGTCCCCGTACTGATAAATTTTTTTTTAGATTAAAAAAAGAGGTAGTCCATATATAGCGGGCTACCTCTTTTTTACGTTCATTTGTCCTTATTTGTCCGGTATTGTCCGCTTTTGTCCACCATAATAGGCATTTCTACCGGGGTTACTCCTGGATTTTGAAACGGTTGAGATCCACACTTTTTACTGCTCGGTGATCGATTTCACGGTTGTAACTCTGAATCAACTCTGCAGATGGGTCAAAAAAAGCCTGCGGATCATAACTAAAAATAACAGAATCAACGTTTATTTCCCTAAGTCGGTTGTATCTGGGGGTTAGATCATTCACAGCAAGAGCCTTTAACTGATCGTTTTTTATACTTTCATGAGCATTTTTCTGCATGTCTCTATATGTTTTACCCACTACAAACAGATCATGTGCAAACAGATAGAACCTTTCCAGGCGGTATTCGGGTTCGATTTCGTCATACCACGTTTTAAGAATATCTCTAAATGAATTTTCTGCAGAATAAAGCCAAACTTCGGGATAATTTCCAAGTTTGCGATAGTTAGGATCTGTGTTTAGATCCGTTTTTTCTGGGATAACATCACTATTTTGGGACATAACGAACCGATGCGAATAGCCAACAAGTTTTATAAGGTCTTCTCCTGCTGCTAAAAAGTGATTAAAAAACATGGTTAGAGCCGGGCTTTCTTTAGTTTGTCGTAAAATCTCGCATGCTTCCGCAGAAAGTCCCGTTAATTCGCGTAATGTGGAAGTTTTTAGATGTGGCTCGTCATAATCGCCACGCAGATATCCTGCATCAACCCCGAAAATACTCGCCATTTTTACAAGAGCTTCATCGGGTGGGATAGGTTTCTTTGATCGCAGATAATTTGCAATGCAATCAATCGAAACATGCATTTCTTCTGCAAGTTTTATCCGGGTTATCTTCTGAGCTTTCATACAGTCTTTTATTCGTGATTTAACCTTTTCTCTGATTTGTGTATCGATATTACCATAGTTACTCATGCAAATACCTCAATTCGTGTATAAAATTTACAATAATATTTTTAATATAACGGTTAAAATGTAAATAAAGCAAGTTTAAGTTACATTTACAAGAAAGGGGGTGCGTATAGTGGCACGAGGCAAAAAACAGGCAAGTGAAGACGCGCGTTTCATTTCGATCAGGACGGGAGTTGGTCGTTATGATATGTCTGAGTCAGCTTTTCGGAAGACAGCAGAGCAAGCCAATGCAGTGTTGAAAATTCCGGGCTCCAAGATGGTTAGGATCGATGTTGAACTTTTTGAAAAGTATATTCATGGGAAAACTTAATATTTTAAGCAACATGTGGCTTCGCCCGGTCAAAGAAAGGGTGAGCCGCTTTTTTGTTTTAAATTTGGGGAAGGAAGGTGTTCAAATGGTAGACATGATCACGGAAGCTGAGTTTTATCAGCAGTATCGCGAAAAAACAGACAGAGCAGCTAAACAGTTTTGCTTTGCAAGGGATCGCCGGAAGGTTGTTGATGTGATTCAGAAGCGTTACCCGATCTTAAATGATTACATCCGGGCGTTACTTTTGGAAAATGAAATGTTGCTGACGGTCGCAAAAAACGGCGGATTTTCATAAAACCAAGGGGATTAAGTATGAATACAGAAGATCTTGAGTGGGATGATCCGGATTTAAGGGGAACGGTAAGCGGTCGTCCTCAGTGGTTCAAAATTTGGGCGGATAAATATGCTGCTGCTCTGGATATCGAGAACCTTGATAATGACCTGACGCCGGACGAAAAGGAAGTACTGTTTAGGGAAGTCGGGAAAGTGTTTATAAACTCAATGTTTTATTTTTTAGGGCTGCCAGAAGGAAAATATAAAGAATATAGACCAAGTACGCGTGATGGTCGGATCTTATGGAATGCACTCAAAAGGGACATAGACCAAAGCTACCGGGATTATGAAAACAGGGTTGCTAAAGGTAAATTAGGCGGAAGACCCAAGGGGATTTTTGAAGAAAGCCCGTAAAATCAAGCAAAAAAACCTATGGTTAGTAATGGTTAGTAATACTTAGTGTTGGTTTGTAGAGCTAACCTGTGCTAAGTGTTGCAAACAGAAGTAAAGAAGTAAAGAAGTATAGATTTAGATAAAGAAGTATAGATTTAGATGTATTAGAGGTATAGAAGTAAAGATTTAGAAATAAAGATAAGAGGTCAAGAGGTTTTAGAAGAGACGTACGTTCATTAAAAATGAACTATCTGTCCTCAAAAGACCATTGGGGAATGAGTATGTTGAAGGACATTAACGAACGGCTGCTTGAATTAAATAGCCGCAGGCAGTCAAAAGACCAAAGGGCACCGACAAAAGGAGAACTTGCGGAGTTCTTCCAGGTCAACCGATCAACCATTGATAGGGTACTTAAAAATCAGTATGCGCCTAACAGGTACTACACCAACCATCCGGCAGCTTCTCGGTGTTTCTGTAACGCAGATATGGAGAAGTTACGGGAGTTCTTCAAGAATGGCTCATAATTGGCTGTTTGGTTGGGAATAAGGTTGGATACAAAGATGGTTTAGGTGACTTTTGATGTTATGTAAACCTAATAAAAAGACAAGGAACTTTTAAAACCACTAAAAATAACGGAAATTTAATGTTTTGGGGGTCAAAATGAGCGAAAGGAACTTGCACGGCTACGATCTGTATGTATCGTGCCTTGAGGAAGAAATTTGGAAGCTATCAGCAGAAAAGCGGCCGAGGACTGCGGCAGACTTAGAAAAACGGCTGTCACACTATCTGAATACTGAAAAAAAGCCGAGTCTTGAAGCCTTGGAAATGGAAGCAGGAGCGAGCGAACCGAATGAGTTTCTGAGGTGGTGCGATGGCGAGGACTGCACCCCAGAATGGCGCGATGTGTGCCGGGATGCTTACAAGAAAGTCAGGTCAAGCGTACTTTCTAGGCGATTTGAAAAGCTGCAGAGAGCAAAGCGGAAATATATCCAGGCTATATGTGACTTTGATGAGGAGTGGATTCGGGCATGATTAAAGCTAGGACTACAACAAAACCGTATGATGTTAGCGAACAAAGACGAAGAATCGTTGATTTTTTTACTGAATGTTTGAACAAAAACTTCTCGCCGCCTGTTCTTCTTTTAGCGACTACGCTTGGGTGCAGAAATACTCAAGAGTTTTGGAGATGGCGCGAAAGTAGTGAGTTTAGCGAGGAGTGGAGACAAAGCTGCAGTTACGCATTTACAACATTACAGAGATTACGTTGGCTGTTGCAGAAGAAAGATAGACCACACGGCTCTAATGGCCCGGTAGACGCTCAAATTTGGCAGTATTCGGCGAACCACAAGCCCGAAAATGCAAAGGAATTACGGCACCGCTTGTTAGATTATTTTGATGACTATAAAAAATACAGTGTTGCTCCATCTTTGGCAATTATCGAACTAGAGGCGGGCGCGAGCTACGATGGCGAGTTTTTGAAGTGGTGTGATGGAGTTGGTTGCGCGGACGAATGGAGAGATACCTGCAGGGAAGCGTACAAACGGATGAGAAAAATTATTTTGTCCTGGCGTTATTCTGCGGTTCAGAATGCGAAAAGAATCTACACACGTGATAAAGATAACCTTGAGAGGTGGTGGTTAAATGCCTAGAAAAAAGATGTCGAGCACAATAGATCAGGCTCTTGACGGTGATCCGGCAGTTGGAAGGACATTAGAATTTTTAGAACGATGTGCATACAAAGAGAAGCCCAAAAGCATTGAGGAGTTGCGTCAGAGGATCTTCGATTTTTTTGAAGCCTGCAAAAAGGAAAACCGCAGGCCCGCTGTTGAAATACTCTCAATGACGCTTGGAGTGAGCAGGACAACGTTTTGGAAATGGTGCAATGGTATCGGCTGCGATCCTGAATGGGCTGAGTGTTGCAGGATTGCGAAACAAATGATTCTAGCTTTCATTGAACAAGTATCACTGAGCGGTAAATTAAACCCGGCAACCTCGAT
>JAILIC010000170.1 GCA_024695475.1 Treponema sp. | reverse complement strand
AGCAACGATTACTTTTTTCCTGTCATCAGAAAAAGAAGCAATGATTGTCATTTCTTCGCCAAGAAAGGCTTCTTTTGAATAATTTATTTTGAACTCTGAAATCTCTTGCTCGAGAATATCTTCTGGAAGCGCATCAAGAATATAGTTTCCATATCGAGAATTGTTTACATGGCCATTGCTGTCCAAATCAGAATATCCAACTTTACGACGACAAAGTTCAACTGCATTCGAAGGCACTGCAATACGATTTGGCATTTCGCAATCATGCTCTAATAATTTTGTTGGTTCTTCTCGAAGTGTAAAGTTTTTTGTTGGGATTATCCGTCTTGAAGCAATATCAACTACAATCCATGTGCTTAAACCTGAAACAAGTGGCTCTCCATTTTCAGCCTTAATCTCGTAGGAGCGCAAAAGTTGAAACGCTTCGGGCTTTTCTTCGCACGTAAAAAACTTAATATCTTGATTTTCTTCTGGCATTTTGTGGATTTTGAATGATGTTCGTGAAACAAGAATTGCAATATTCCGCTCAGCAAGAAATTCACGAGTAAGCCCTCTTTGCGCAAAATCTTCAACAGCAATATCAGAAGTAAGTCGCAAAAGTTCGGTCAAACTCAATTTCTTATTTTTGCTACATTGGCTAAAAAAAACATGAGAGCTTGCAAGAAAAACATTATTTCCAGAATCACCAAGCGAAAAGACTTTCATGCTTTTTCCTCGAGCATTTTTGAGATAGCCATTGCCAGTTGATCTGGACAAGAAGTCTGCTTTGTTCCGCATTTGATGCCAGAAAGTCGCTTCACAACTTCTTTTGCATCAAGTCCAACACAAAGAGATGCAACTCCCTGAGTATTTCCGCTACAACCGCCTGTAAAGCGAACAGCCTGAATTATATTATTATCTGAGTCAATTTCAATAAGTTTTGAGCAAACTCCAGATGGTTTATAAGAAAAAGTCGACATTAATTTGCCCTATCTGAATTTTTTTGCAGTATTTCCCTGTAGATAAACATACCAGTAAGCAGCACCAACAAAAAGAGAACCTCCAATGATGTTACCGATTGTTACCGGAATAAGGTTTTTCACAACAAATGCAAGCCAAGAAAGACCATTCGCGTCAATTTTAAAAAGCGCTGAACAGAAAATACCTGCAGGTACAAAGTACATATTTGCAATACAATGCTCAAATCCACATAAAACAAAAAGAAAAATTGGTAGATAAGAACCTATAATTTTGCTTTGCAAATCTTTTGCACCAAATGCACACCAAACTGCAAGACAAACCATAAAGTTGCACAAAATACCCTTTAGAAGTCCATCAGTAAAAGGAATTGTTGATTTTGCAACAGCAGTTTTTACAGTTGTCGCTATAAGCTGACCATCATAAAGTGCAATCGAATTGCTGAAAACTACAAACCACGCAATCGCAATTCCTCCAACAGCATTTCCAAGATAGACAACAAGCCAATTTTTAAGCATTCCATTTACAGAAGCTTTTTTATCAAGAACAGAAAGAAGAATAAGACAGTTGCCTGTGAAAAGTTCTGCACCTGCGCAAAGCACCAACATAAGTCCGATTGGGAATACAGCAGCACTCATAAAGCGACCTAATGCCAACGGCTGCACACCACAAGATGCGATTGAACTTCCAAAACCTCCAAGAGCGATAAAAGCTCCTGCAAGTATTGAAAGAACGAATAATCTTCCAAACGAAATGCGTGTTTTTCCCGCTCCAACGTCCGAATAGATTTTTGCAATTTCTGCTGGAGAATTCATACTTATACTCCTATAGACTAATTCATTGTAACAATTATTATCATAATTGATATGAGGAGAAAAAACAATACAATTTTCTAATAACTCAAATTCTTGGTGTTTTTTGCTTATTTATTTTTAATACTCTCCCCTTTTTGTATTGAATGGCTTGAGTTGTTTTATATTTGGTAGACAATTTGCTTTAGTTAGTATTATGAGAAGTTATAATACTACAAATCTCGTTGAGTGTTTTAGTGCAATGTGGTAGGATATCGCAAGAAATGAGGCTTTGAAAAAAATGAATTGCAAAATCGATATGTGCAATGGAAATTTGTACAAAAATATTTTGAGTTT
>JAILIC010000062.1 GCA_024695475.1 Treponema sp. | reverse complement strand
AACAATTTCCTTTATTCCATCAATAAAGGAGATTTCAGGTTTCCAACCAGTATCAGTCGTCAACTCAAAAATATCAGCAACAAGATGCATAGGCTGATGCGGATAATATGGTTTAACACCAAATTGCAGGGGAACATCTGGATTAATAACAGCTTGTATATCTTCAAGATAAGCTCTGAGCCTTCTGCCTTTGCCACTGCCTAAAGGATAAAACTTGCCATCAACACCTTTTTCCGCAACGGCAATAAAAGCCCTCGCTGCATCATCGCAATACAAGTAATCCCAATCCTGTTCACACTTACTAAACTCAGGACTTATCCCCTGTTTTAGGGAATCTATAGCATATGATATCAAAGTATGAGCAGCATCCTTTTTACCATACACACTTAAAATGCGTATCCAGTTGCATCGTATACCCAGTTGCTTACAGAGCATGGCACTCATTTTACCAGCCGTATACTTGGCAATACCATAGCCACTTTCTGGTTGCACAGGTAAATCAGGAGTTAAATCAACACGTTGAACCCCATACTCAGCCTGACTCCCCGCTCCAATAAAAACCTTACATCCACATCTAGCTGCAAGGCGTACTGCATCCAATGTATACTCAATATTTTTTAGCTGTATAGCAACATCATCACGGCTGTTACCAAAGGTTTTATTCCAAGCAAGGTGGATAAAAACATCTGCCTGCAACGGCTGTGCAAAGGTAGCGTATTCATCGATATTACATTCAACAATACTAAGATGATTATCAGAAGGTAAATTTGAAACACGAGTAGATGATCGTCGTACCAAAGCAGTTACCTGATAGTCCTTTTTTAATGCCTGCTCGATTATTGCACTCCCGATCATACCGGTAGCACCAGTTATAATAAGGGATTTCATAAGCATTGCTCCAAAGCCGACAGCATTTCCAGCATCGTGCTACAAATGACAGTACATGAAGCATCTGTCAGTTCTTGCTTTGTACCTTCTCCCCATAACACACCAATTGCGACAATCTTATTATCTATCGCCGCTTTAGCATCAGTTGCCATATCTCCTATACCCACAAAAGTATCATGAGGATATTGCTGTACTAAAAATGAAAAAAGCTCAGTTTTTGACTTTTTCTTATCATCAGGAGACTTCATAAATGAATATGGCGTGATAATTGAATCAAAAAAAATGTTCCATCCAAGTTTTTCTACTATTCGTTTTGTGGGCAAATCAGGTTTGTTAGTTATAATATGATGTACAAAACGATTATCCTGTAAAATAGCAGTAACACCATCAAAAGGTAAAGTATGAGTAAATCCGCAATTATCATAATTAGTGCGAAAGTTTTTTATAACACGCTCTTTGATATCAGGAGTAAGCACATCTTTGGTAAATGCTAAATCCAACATTTTATCGACAGTCGGTCCAACCCGCAATGGCGCAACTTGTTGCTTTTCAGAAAGTCCCGCTTCACCTACCGATTTTACCAAGGAAGCAAGGACCTCATCTCTGGAATTAATAAGCGTTCCATCTAAATCCCATATAACATGAAGCTTACTCATTACTGTTCATACCTCGATTCAGTAAGAAAGCAGACCTGTATTTTTGATGAAACCTGATCTAAAAACATCTTAATTGCACGATTACGTTCAGAAACATTATGGGTATCATACAAAAGCGGCGCATATTCCATATAATAGTTTTTCGAGATTTCCCCATTGTAACCGTCAAATCCTGCCAGTGAGACCTTTGTAACACCAAGGCGAACCAGCAAAGTAAGAAAAAGAACCAGAGGATTATCATAAACAGCATCATTTTGCTTATATACAAGTGAGGCAAAATTGACGATGTAATCAATATGTTCTGTAGATTCGCACACATTTGATGTACAGATTAACTTAACATCTTTATTGTCTGCATAAATCCGGCTAAAAAACTGACTATAGCGTTTGGCATTACCCATAAAGACATAATCGATTTTAAATTCACCATGCAAAAAATTAACACTTATAACAATTGGATTTATATCAGCAATAAAAGCATTGATTTTATCTTTTTCTACAACAATTGATTTTCCAGGCCCTAAAAGAAGAATCTCCCTGCCGTCAAAGAGACGCTGTAATTCAGAAATAGACGTAGAATCATCAATTGAAACATTCTGATACTCTTGATACAGTTGCTCACAAAGTTCTTTATCATACAAAAGATTCTTATCATTTTCTGTCGGTAATTTAGAAAGAATTTCATTTATCTGCTTTACCGAAAGCGTTTTTTTATTAAGCAGCTGCGTTACATAATTGGGATGACATTCGTTAAGTGCAGAAATATAAAAAAGCGGTCTATACCCCCACTCTTTTTTTGCAAATTCTTTAGTAATGTCTACATCAATTGCTTCTTGTATCTGATTTATGTCATACTGTTTGCCAAATCTATCGTTCATGTACATAGCAACAAGTTCTGTACACGCATTACCTGCACTTTTGCCCATACCAAACAAGGTACCATCAATCGACAAGTCACGATTTTGTACATGTTCCATTACTGCTATCGTATTTGCATACGCAAGCTGAAAGTTATTGTGGGCATGATACCCCAAAATGATATCACGGTTAAGGTTAGCATCAAGAACATCACAATAATGCAGCAACTTTTCTGCATGCATAAGCCCATACGTATCTACGATAGTAACTGCATAAGGCTTAATTTCATTGATTTTTTTTGCAAGAGTAATCATCTCCTGATCACTAAAAGTTGTAACAGAAACAGGATTTACAAACACTTTATAGCCTTTTGCCTTTACTTGTTTAATAAAATCCAAAGCCTGATTCTGTAAGTGTTTTTTAAAAATAACACGAATAGCATCAATATGAGACTCGCTTGCAGGTGCCAGATTCTCAATTTTACAAGTACCATAATCAATCATGGCGCAGACAAGCGCATGAGGTTTTGGCATATTAGTAAAAACAGGTTCTACAGATTGTGTATTCGGATAAATTGAACGGTTAGCATCATAAGAGCGACGATCATCCAAAAAACCAACTTCAATAGCATCTACGCCAGCACAATCCAAACGACTAAAAATACTTTTGATACTACCGGCCCCAAATTCCCAGTCATTTACATATCCGCCGTCCCGTAAAGTACAATCTAATAGATAGAGATTTCTCATAATGCATAGGCCTCTTTACGAAGAGCATCAACTACACCATCAGGAAGGAACGGACTCATATCTTCAAGACTTGGCGAAACCATTGATCCATCAGGCAATCGCTTTGCACCAAGCTTCGGAGCAAAAAACTGATCAGGATCTATCACGGCTTCAATAATAACTGGACCTTCAATATCAAGAGCGTTCTGAATATCAGCATCAATTGTAGAAACCTTTTCTATTTTTGCATATGGTAATTTATAAGCATAGGCGATTCGCTCAAGCTCAGGGAATGATAAATCGCCACTTTCCTCACCTATACCTACTTCACAGTGGTTTGAAAAGAGATTTCGCTGCGTCTGTCGGATAGAGTGATAGCCAGCATTATTTAAAACAACAAGCTTGATATTAAGTTTGTTCTGGAATATAGTCTGAAGCTCCTGTATGTTCATCTGAAGACTTCCGTCACCCTCAAGACAAATCATACGTTTATTTTTACGGCTCACACTGACACCCAATGCAGCGGGTAATCCATAGCCCATAGCCGCACAACCAGAATTAGTAAAAAGACGTGTATGTTTTTTGATACGAGCCGCCTGAAAAGTACAGACACAGGCACTTCCATTGCTCGTAACAACAGCATCATCTTCTGCAAGATGTTTAAACAGCACATCAAGAAAAACATACGGATTGATTGGGCTTTCTTTTTTCCAATACTCTGGCAAACAGGCAGGATATTTCCGGTTTACAGATTTACCCCATGCGATCCATTTAGTATTATCAGATGGTTGATACTCCATTTTATTAAGGACTGTAATCACATCTTTAACATCTGCGTGGATTGGCATATCAACATGAAGAGTCGGCTTTTGTAACTCAGCAGGATCAATATCAACCACAATTTTATAAGCATCTTTTGCAAAATTTTCCCAATTGTAACTTATCTGTCGGATATTCAAGCGGCACCCAAGAACCAAAAGGACATCAGAAAACTGAGTAACAAAGTTACCGCCACGAGTACCTTGTGTGCCAGGGCGTCCACAATAATACGGATTATCATCAGGAATAGCATCGTGGGCATTCCATGCAGTAACAACTGGAATCTGTAGTTTATCTACCAGTTTCAAAAACTCTTCATAGCTACCAGAAAGCCGTACCGCCTCACCTACAAAAAGTACCGGACGTTTTGCATTTTTAATTTTTGAAAGGATTTCTAAGGCCTTATCTTCTGTAAATGCAGGTGGAAGTTCTCGAGAGTCAACAGTGCTATCATAATGATGTAAATTATCAGTCTCGATAATTGCACCTTGCACATTAAGAGGTACATCAATCCAGCAAGGACCAGGTCTGCCACTTTTAGCAAGGAACAGAGCCTTTTCGAGAACATAGGCAATGTCGTTCGGATTTTCAATCATTACGGCATACTTTGTCATACACTTAACTGCATCAGTTATGTTAAACTCCTGATCACCAAGCTGACGCAAAGGAACTCTGGTAGAGCGGATTGTAGTAGAAAACTTTACCTGCCCAGAAATAACAAGCATCGGTATCGAGTCAAGCCATCCACCCATAACTCCTGTAATGGCATTAGTACCGCCAGGACCAGAGGTAACACAGACAGCGGCAATATTACGACTGTAACGGGCATAAGCCTCTGCTGCTATGGCACAAGCCTGCTCATGATGATTATAGGTGCAATGTAAGCCATCTTTATGACCAAAAGCATCATTGAGATGCATGGCACCACCACCAGTTATAGTAAAAACATCAGTAATACCATTATTTACTAAAAAATCTGCTATATAATCTGCAACTCTTTGTTTCATACAACACATACTCCTAAAAATATGATTAGAATGCTTCGCAAAAGCGAAACTTAATTTTTTCTCATAATTTTAATAGTTTCAAAAAAATATACAACAAATACAAATATAAATACATATTTTACAACAACAAAAAACATAAAACGACTAGAACTAGACCAATACATAATTTTAAAATGCGGTAACTGCAAAGGTATAAGTAATAATAGCATAGTAAAATATAAAAGCTTTTCAACAAATGTCTCAAATTGAGTTGAAAATAATATAATAACAAGAGGGAAAAAATAAAGTGCAGTATAGAAACCTGCACCAGGAGATAACATCAAAACAGCAAATGTTATAAGGACTAATCTGTAAAAGGTTTTTCTTTGATATAACGAAAGAACCAAGGAACAGATAGACAATCCCCTCAAAAACTGCATAAACAAAGAATGTGATGTTTGAGATGTATATAAAAAAGAATTAGATAAAAAACGATGAAAATTATGAATACCATGATCAAATGGTAAAAAAAAGAGAAGCAAACACAATGATGCCGATAAAGCGATGTGTTTATACTGTCTTTTTTTAAAATACAAAAAACCAAATAAAGCAGGAAAAATCTTTAAACTAGCAGCAAGAGCAAGACATAAACAAGAAAATAACGAAAGTGCCTTACTTTCACTATCATAAAACGTAACAAAATAAATGATACATGAAGCAACAAAAAGCGTTTCATTTGCTCGTTCAATAGCAGCTAGCATTACACTACTTACTAATAACGGAAGTATTACAACCTTACGTACATTATACTTTATACACAAACACTTTAACAAATGAATTAACAAGCAGACACACGTCATAAGATAAAAAAAGATAATTAATGTTAAATAATTATTTTGTAACGATATATCACCTTTAGTCCTTACAATACGAGCAATAAGATAACATATAATATAAAAAATTCCCGGATCCTGATGATGTGCAGGAGAATGGGTCGTATCAAAATATGGATTTCTATGCATTGCATAAGTAATAGGATTTATATAGTCTGCAAATAAATCATTACATCTGGCAAAAAATAATTCACCTTGAGCGTAACCATGATTTATTTCAAGCAAAAACAATCGAATAAGAAAAGAACCAATAATAATAAAAGCAATAAAAAAAACTATAGACTGCGTATCTTTAGTTACATTATATTTTTTTAAGTTCATTTATTTTTATGTACCTTTTCAATCATATACTTAGTTTTTGAAGATCGTATATTTGGCAATGAGAGCCAATCTCGATTATAGATATAAATCGAATAATCTCTAAATCCTAACGCTCTAACAGCATCTTCTACAGTCAAAAAATCAAAGGCTCCGATGACAATATGGGTCGATTCTACAGGGTACTCTTTTAATGCATCCAAGTCCTGAGTGCCTAAAAAGTTCTTGGGCGTATAATCCGAATGAGAAAAGCGTTTTTTATATTCTTTTAGCAATTTCTTATCACCAACAAACAGTAAATCTTTATTTTTATCTGGTCGGCTAGTAAATAAAGACGTAAATCGTTTTTTATAGTTTTTATAAGGCACATCAGGCTTGTAAAAGCCATGAAAATTATTTTGTACGGTATTAGGGACTAAATAATTTGCTCCATAAAACGAGTACAGCAGCTCGTCCCAACCTTTTGGAGCAGTAAATTCCATACCTTCATAGGTCATCGTGCATACTTCTTCAAAAGCTGAGCGATCCATATAACGCACAGCTGCCTTCGTGCCATAGTGCGTATAAATTGCCAATTTTTTTGAAGAATTATCGTTTGCCCTAAAAGCCCTGTCCAATTGGCCTAGTAAAGCTTGTCTGGAAAATAGTTTGCCTACATATTTATAAAGTTTCCAAACAAGGAGTGGCATATCCTTAAAGCTACTAAAAAAACCATAACTTTTTGCATATAATAAACGCTGCAAATGATGTATTTTTTGAAGCTTAAAAAATTCTTTTACCTTTGATGTATAACATGTATCAATGGGAAAGACATCAATAAAAATGCCTTCACAACAATTGACATACCAGTTTTGAGGATTAATGGCAGTCGTATCAGCATTACGAAACTTTATGTATCCACCGTAAAAACAGTCATCATTATAATTATTTTGTAAAAAATAAGGAGCTTTAAATTCAGATGTAAGCTGCACCAGCTTATCATAATCATCTCTCATGAGAGCAACATCAATATCATCATCAGCGGCAATCATGCCACCAGAACGTACAGCTCCTAAAAGAGAACCATACACAAGATATATCGTAAGTCCATTTGCATCACAAACACGTTTTAACTCACGCAATAAATCAACTTGTGTAGCTTTTACTTTTTTAAACCAGTCGGTTGCATTTACATCATAGAAAACATCTTCATACCCACCTTTTTCGGGTACACCATAGCGTACTAAGTGTGATTTCTGTATCTTGCGAAGCTCTGTAAATGCAAGCTCCAGATCTGGATGAGTTTTGCAATATTCTTTTACATATTGATCTTGTGTATTTATAAGTGACATAAAAATCGATTCCTAGATAAAATGTACTGTATAACGTAAAAAAATGTGCAGCTAATTCTTTACAAAACGTTCAATCCTGCACTCGTGCTTTTTGGTCTTTTCATCGTAGTTAATACCTACAAAAAGCAGATTTCCATGCCAAGAGGCAAGGCTCTCCAAATATAGTTTTTTTTTGCAAGCAAACACTTTGAATATATTCAGAGATGAAAGTATATTCTCGGCAATTGACTTTCCAAAACAGCGTGGGCGACTTACGCAGACAAATTTAAAAGTCGGGTCATCAAGACGCCAATTTGTCTCATCAATAAGCATTGTCTTATCAACATACCTGCCAGATGTCACAAAAGCACTAAAATTCTGGTTACTTGGATTTAGATAGATTCCCATATTGTCTGATTATACACAAGAACACCACAAACGTCAAAACCAGATCAGGAATAAACTCATTACATACAAAAACTGACACAACCACTTACAAAGTAAAAATAGTATGCTATAGTAATATGATGCTTTACACTCTTTGCCATAAAGATATTCAAGTTCTCAGCTTTGAAATAGAAAATAACATCATCATTGCAATCAAAGAAGTTTTTGACAAAGATCATATTCCTACAGGTCTTTGCTTTGAACATAATACCGAAGCTGCATTATCACTGTTTAACAAATGGTGGACAAGCAGATCTATCCCCGCCTCACGGCAAAACCTCACTCAGGCACTAGAATTATTAGGCAATATCACACCTCAAACACTTGTTACAAAATCTTTTGGGCTCAGTTTATCCGATCATTATTGGGCAAAACCTTCAAATTCTAATTTACACTGGAGCGATATTAATTTTTTTCAAAATGATTTCTCAGAAGATGTTGGTCGTGCACTATTTGGAACTTTAGCTGTTACAGATGTGTCAGCAATAAGTATGCTATCGCCTGACAATACAAGTGACGGTTGGTTAAAAAAGAAATGGATTATAGATAACGGAAAAAGAATTCTTGTAAAAGGTGGCAGTGGCGAAAGCCAACAGGAACCATTTAACGAACTACTTGCCACTGAAATTTGCAAGCGCCTTGGAATCCACTGCACAGAGTATACAATAATAAGCGAAGGATGGGATTATTTTTCTGCTTGTAACGATTTTGTTTCTGTTGATACAGAGTTTATCCCTGCATCAAGAATATACTCATTAAAAGATTATTCTGGTGGTCTTTGGGATAAATACAAGCATTTTAAAGACATGTGCGCCATTGCAGGAATGACCAATTATACCTTGATAGAAAAACAACTCTGCTCAATGTTTGTACTTGACTTTATAATCGCAAACACGGACAGGCACTTTGCCAACTTTGGCTTTATCCGAAATCCAGACACACTTGAGTGGCTGGGGCTATCTCCCGTTTTTGACTCTGGCTCATCCCTTTTTAATACTCTACCAACGCCATTTTTAGAAGATAAAAACAAAACAGATTCTGCTGTAATAACAGCTCGACCATTTGGCTACAAACAATCTGATCAGATAAAGCTCTTGCCCTGTGTACAACTTTGTTCAGACATAAATTTTGAAGCACTTACTGATATTTCAGACTGGTATTATACTGTCCTTGAGCAAAACAAACGCATAGACGAAAAACGACGTTCTTTGCTCTGTAGCCTGCTAAAAAACAGAGTACA
>JAILIC010000007.1 GCA_024695475.1 Treponema sp. | reverse complement strand
TATTATTTCCGATGTACTGGTGATCCTCTTATTGAAAAAGATTATTCCCGTTATTCATTAATAAATATGTTTGATAACAATCCAGAAACATCATTTGTGGAAGATTCTGTTGATGACAATATAAATCTGAAATTTGGTTTGCATTTAAGTGATACAAATATAAACAAAGTTAAAATTATTAATGGTTATGCTCAAACCGAGAACTTATATTTCAAAAATAACAGAATAAAAACTTTATCAATTAAAAATAGTAATAATACTATAAGTGTGGATTTGAAAGAAACTCTTCAACCTCAAGTGTTTGATGTGGATTTTTCTTCAAGAGGTTTTAGTATAAAATCTACCAACTTATACAAAGGTACTAAGTATAATGACACTTGTATTGCCGAGTTTGATATTCTTACAGATGATGGCTGGCTTATCGGGGATTAGTTAAAAAAAGCAAAGGTCAAGTCTTTGCTTTTTTTGTGTATTTTAATTGCAAATACACTCTATTTGTATTATATTTGTATTGGAAATAACTCAAATGGAGGTATATTATGGCTACAACAGTTTTACAGACAAGAGTAGATACAGAAACAAAATTAGAAGCTGAATCTCTTTTTGATTCATTAGGATTGGATATTACTACAGCCATCAGGCTTTTTTTGCGCCAGTCTATAAATCAGCAGAGAATTCCCTTTGATATTGTTCCTCCAAAGTACAATTTTTCGGAAGAAACTCTTGCAGCAATTGATGAAGCCCGCAGAATCAGCAAAGATTCAAGCGTAAAATCGTATTCAAGTGCAAAAGAACTTTTTGAGGATTGCGAGTAATGGAATGTATTTTAAAGAAAACTTCGCAATTCAAGTCAAGTTTTAAGCTTGCTAAAAAGCGTGGATTGGATATTTCGCTTCTTGAAGATGTCGTAAACAAATTAATGGAAGATAAACCGCTTGAAGAAAAATATCGCAATCATGAACTTGTAGGAAAATTCAAGGGAATTTGGGAATGTCATATTCAACCAGACTGGCTTTTGTTGTATTTAAAAGAATATAACGACAAGATAAAGAAAAATGTTCTTGTACTGACACTAGTTAATACAGGAACTCACAGCGATATTTTTAAGAAATAACACATAACACATATAAGGCCCCAGCTTGTCAACAAGAATCCTCAAAAAAATAATCAACTAAGGCTGTCTTTTTCAGGCAGTCTTCTTTTTTTGAGAAAACTATAGTTCCCATTCAAAATAAAAAGCAAAGCCTGAATCGCAATTCAAAAAAAAGATTCCAGGAAAAGCGTCCTGAATCAAACACATATAGTCGATCACGTAAAACCTGAAAAAACAGATTCTATCACTGATGAAAAATTACCAAACATTCATCCTGGCGAAGTATTAAAAGAAGAATTCTTAGTACCGATGAAGGTAAGTGCATACAGACTAGCAAAAGAAATTAATGTTCCAGAAACACGCATATCAGAAATCATACGCGGTAAAAGAGCTGTAACTGCCGATACTGCAATTCGCTTTGCAAAATTTTTCGGAACAACAGCTGAGTTTTGGTTGAATCTTCAGAATCTCTATGATTTAGAGGAAGAAGAAAACAATCATGCGCCAGAATTTGAAATGATAAAATTGTATGCATATGCATAAAAAATAGCCATAACATGCACTTCAAATCGGATGTTGGGTCTGCGCCCGCCACCGTTTAAGTGCGTAGTTAAGCGGACACCGTACCAACGGATTTTTCTGCCTGGAGAATGCAGTTTAAGCCTTGGGAAACTCAGAAGAATGAGAATTTAAACTGCTTTGAACAAATGCTAGGGATTTTGAAAAATAATCTTGAAACATAACTATGCTTGCCGTACAATGTAATTACAAACAACTGCAAGGAGGCTTGTATGGCAAATACTTTAGTTCAAATCAGGGTTGACGACAAGTTAAAAGAAGATGTGAGTGCTATTTATGAACAGCTAGGGCTTGATTTATCAACGGCAGTCCGTATCTTTTTCAAACGTACTGTTGCTGAACAGGGCATTCCTTTTTCAATGAAGCTAAATAATGACAGCAAAAGAAGTTATGCCAGAAAGAAAATCCCGCAGGATGTCATGCTCGCAATGCAACAAATGTCTGACAGTACTGAAAAAAATGGAGTTTCGGACTTAAGCCTTGAAGAAATAAATGCAGAAATCCAGTCAGTGCGAAAAGGGGTATAGAATGTCAGTCTATGCTGTAATTGACACGAATGTACTAGTATCTGCATTTCTTAAGTCAACTTCTGTTCATCGATTTGTATTAGATTATGTTTTTGCAGGTGAAATTATTCCTCTTTTCAACGAGGAAATTGTCTCTGAATATAAAGATGTCCTAAATAGACCAAAATTCCATTTTCCCAAAGAAGCTATAGATGTTGTAATAAACAAAATTAAGGAAATTGGAATTCATTACGATGCAATTTCTGTGAATGAAAATCTTCCAGATCATAAAGATATAGTTTTCTATGCCGTAACAATGAACGCTAGAAATGAAAAAGATGCCTATCTCGTTACAGGAAATATAAAACATTTTCCAGAGAAAACGTTTGTAGTAACTCCTCGACAAATGTTGGATATTGTGGAAGGAATGGAAGATAACGCCTAACAACGCCTTCAAATCGGATGTCGGGTCAAGCTGCAAAACCGTTTAAGGCTATAGTTATGTGGACGCCCTCACTAAGGACGCCAGGAAGTAATATGAAGAAACATTTTTTTATCGCAGTTGTGCTTTTCGTTTTGTTTGCAGCAGCCGTGATAGCCCAAGAGCATGCAAGAAATAAAGTTAAATACTATCACCAGTATGACTGGGGAGAGAGGGAGCGCACTGCCCAAGCAATCTACATTGATAATCTTTGCTATTTTGATAATTCTTACAACGAATCTGTTGAATATGTTCTGCTAATCAGAATAAAAGGCTCGTCTATAGACGACGGATTATATGCCAATGTGAAATATCCAAGCTTTCCACGAATGGTGTCAAGAACAGGAGCTTGGGATGTTCCTAATTCCGATACCGAAGGACTGCCTTATTATACAGCTATTGCAACTGAAGAAAAATCTAATATGGTAGAATCGGGATCTTATGAGATTTATTCGAACATGCAGGATGTGTATGTTGACTTAGCGACGTTATTCAAGAATTGCTATATCAAATCAGAGAGCATGGACGAATTTCGTTCTGATGATAAAAATGGAATAGCAAGACTTTCAGAATTTTGTAAAATCGTCAATGCTTTTAACAAGGAACAGCTTAGGATTTTACGTAACACGATCTACGCAGTGCACGGCTATAAATTTAATTCTGACGATTTGAATAAGATTTTTAATAAATGCTATTGGTATAAGGTAAATCCTGATTTTGATGAAGATCTTTTCTCCTATAAAGAAAAAGTATATCTTACGCTCATAAAGCAGGCAGAGCAAATCGTAAAGTGACAATCCGGTGCGTGCTCGATGCATCAAATCTGACAAATCGGTCAAGCCGGTGATATTTATTGACAGTAAAAATATGGTGTGCTAGAAGTAGAGTATTAAAAAATAAGTTTATGCTCACAGCCTACAGGCTGGATTGGTGTAAAAGGAGTAAAAAATGAAACAAAGAAAAATTTTTATATTTACATTGTTTTTTGTATGTAGTTTTATCTTCGCAGAAACTAATACTGAAAAGTTCTGGAAGCTATGGAATTCCGAAAAATATGAAGAGGCTTCTGATTTGCTTGGCAATTGGAAAAAGAACAACAAAAAAGATCCAGAATTATATGTATGTTATTTTAATATGTATGTTATGAAAGCTTCTAAAGAACAGATGCATGTTGAGTCTAACTTACCTCCTAACTTTAATGGAGAATATATGGAAGGTCAAAATGAAAACGGAGATAAAATTTATATTTATTCTATAGTTGAATATGATGATGATTTATGTTCAAAAGCATTTGAATATATAGACAAAGGTCTTTCATATAATCCAAAGCGGCTAGATATGCATTTTGGAAAAGCTCATCTTTATTTTTTACGCGAAGAGTATACAAAACAAGCTGATGTTATCAAAAATATATTAGCAAAAAATAAGAAATATAAGAATTCATGGCTTTGGTCAAATAATGAAACAGTAAAATCTGCAAATGTAGACTTCGCTGAATCTATACATGAATATATACTGAAGTGGTACAATACAAAAAATCCTTCTACAATTTCTTTGATGAAAGAAATCTCATTGTTATATGTAAAGCAATATCCCGATGATGTAATCGCATATAATGATGTAGGTCTTTCAGCTTTGCTTGCAAATGATCTGGAAACTGCAAAAAAATATTTTCAAAAAGGATATGAACTAGATCCATCAGACATGATAATACTTGGAAATATTTTTTTGCAGTTTCCAGATCATTTGCAAGCAAAGCTGAAAGACC
>JAILIC010000165.1 GCA_024695475.1 Treponema sp. | reverse complement strand
AAAACAAGGAACAAATTGCTGCCCAGTTTGAAATAATGGAACGTCAGTTTGCAGAAGACAGGTTCTGGTATATGTTGAAAACTAGTGATGTTGAGCTTCAAAAAGGCCAGTCACGCATGGACTTCATTTTTAATATTATTGCAGATATTGAAGACTCGGAGTATCAAATCGATTCGCGGAAGTCTTTTTATGAGATTTCTGGATATGACAAAGATAAACTCGAAGAAAAATGGAAGGAGGCAAGGGAAAAGTATCAGCGGTTAAAAGATTTGTTTGATGACCCATATACATTTCATTATTTTGGCTTCTTGGTTTATTGTGGAATAGACATTAAATCTCTGCTAAAAGATAGTGAGGGTAAAACAAAATCTGATTTTCTTAATTATTTAAAGGGAAAAATCAAGACAAAACTTGCTCACAAAACCATTGAAGAATATTCTTATTTTGATAGTAAAGAGGCATTAAGAAGATTATTTGTTTTGCATAATATAGAGACAATATTGCAGCGTTATGAAAATTTGAAAGAGTCAAGAAACCTAAAGTTTTCATTTGAATATTTTCCTTTTGAATTATTATATAGTCAAAAATGGCATATTGAGCATATTGCTTCACATACAGATAACTCTTTACAAAGTGAGAAAGACAGGGAGGACTGGATTCAATCTGTTAGAACTGATTATGGAAATATTTTCGATGGTATGAAAGAATATAAAAAAGCTAAAAGCGATTTATCGAATAAAGAAAATTTTGATGAATTATATAAGGCCATCATAAATAAAATCGAAGAAAAAGAAGAAGATGAAGATTTAAAGCCTCTTTCTGAGGAAGAAAAAAATAGCATAGGCAATCTTGTTCTTCTTGATGAACATACTAACACGTCTTTTCATAATTCTCTGTTTCCAAGAAAAAGACGGATTGTGATAATTGCAAGTGGTTTAAGAAATGAAGATGAATCAGAAATAAAAACAAATATAAAATCTGTATATGTTCCAATTTGTACGCAACAAGTTTATACAAAGTCATATAACAAAAAAAGCAATGTAAAATTGAATTCATGGGGAAAAGATGACTGTGATGCATATCTAAAAGATATGAACGAAAAACTTGATTACTATTTTGAGGGGTAGTAGGAAATGTATACATTTAAAAGTGAGTTTATTGATGGTAAAAAAAATATTTTCATTCCGGCTCTTCAGAGAGATTATGTGCAGGGTGGAAGAGCTGATGTTATAAATCCATTCATTGATGAGCTAATTTCTGCATTAGGAACAGGAAAAAAACTTGATTTGAACTATATTTATGGTTCATATGAAGGAATAGAAAAAAAAGATTTTGTACCAATTGATGGGCAGCAGAGGCTGATTACACTTTGGCTTGTCTATTTGTATATATTTAAAAAGCAGAAAAAGGATTTTCAAGTTAAACTTAAGTTTAATTCTCGTGAATTTGCAAATGCTTTTTCCGAGAAACTACTTGATAAGTTACAGGAATTTGACAGTTCACAGCAACTAAAAAAGGATATAATTGATGCTCCATGGTTTGTAAGAGGTTGGCAATGTGATGCTACTGTTTGCAATATGCTCAAAACATTGGATTTACTTGCGAAAAAATGTAAAGAGCTAAATATTTGTGAATATAAGAACTATGACAACATCAGTTTTAGTTTTCTTGATATAAAAAATGAAGAGTTGACAGATGATATTTATGTAAAAATGAATGGCCGAGGGAAACCTCTAACATACTTTGAAAATTTAAAGTCATGGATGGATGGATCTGTAATCAGTGTCTTTGAAGCCAGTCCTGAATTCGTTACAAAATGGCAAACAAAGATTGATAATGAATGGACTGATTTCTTTTGGGAAAATCGGAATAGGGGACAAGAACGTTCAGAAGAAATTGATGATGAGCAAACAAGGTTTTTCTATTCATTGCTCTTGTTGTATTGGATTAAAAATGAGGAAAATCTTCTGCCAAAACTTTCTGATGATAAAATAAATGGCTTAAATACTTTCCTTGGCCTTTCGGAAGATAATAAAGATATAGTCATCATAAAGAACAAAATTTTTGAAATTTTGAGGGAAGGTAAAATTCTTATTCCGTTATATTGGATTGAAGAAATCGGTTTGTATGACAAATACGTTTTTGAATTTATATCTGAATCTTT
>JAILIC010000138.1 GCA_024695475.1 Treponema sp. | reverse complement strand
TATTATATCTGTGTTTTTTTTAAGTCAGTTATTATAAGCTGCGGTTTTTCCATACCGTTAAAAGTATTGCGTGTGATGTGATACGTAATATCAACTAAGTCTGTTGGCTCAAACTCTATATGTAGTTTATCTGCTGCTCCCCAGAATACAGCAGGCCATTTTGTTGTTCCGCAGTCTAATGTAAGGCGTAAATGTTGCCGCTCTGTTTTACCCATAATTTGGACATCTGCTATTTTGAGTGACTTGGTCATAAATGTGAGTTGTGGATTTCCCTCTCCAAAGGGCTCAAACAAATCAATGAGTGAGAGTAAATCTGGTTTAAGATATTGTGGTGGTAACTCTGCATCGATGTCAATTTTTTCAGTTGGTTCGGAGGTAAAAGATATATTCTTTGCTAATTCTGATAGTTTTGTTTCAAATTCATGCAAGCGTGATAGTTCAAAGCTGAATCCGGCAGCAAAGTTATGTCCTCCATGATTGATAAAGATATCGCCAAACTGATTGAGAAATGGTGTTAGTGCAAAATCTCGACAGCTACGCATTGAGCCTACGGCAGTTGTTTTATCGATAATGGTAATGACCATAGCGGGGACGGTATAAGTCTGAACCAAGCGTGATGCAAGGATACCGGTAATTCCTCTGTTGATTTTTTCATCGATGACGACACATAGTTTGTTGTTGTATTTTTCGATACTGCTTTTTGCAATAGGAGTGGCAATAAATTCAGCCTGTGTTGTTAGTTCTTTGCGTTGCTGGTTTAAATCAAGAATCTGCTGAATTAACGAGTCTCGTTCGGTTGTTGTGTGTGCTAAAAGTAGTTCCAGTGCAAGGCTTGGTTTACCAAGACGACCGGCAGCATTAAGAGTCGGAGTTACATTCCATGATAAATCTGTAGAAGTAATTCGTTTTCCTAGTAAATTAAGTCGGGCTAGTAATTCTTGTAATCCAGGTCTGATGTGTCCTAAGGCAATTGATTCTAATCCATGGCGAACAAAAATGCGGTTTTCATTTTTTAAAGGCATAATATCTGAAATGGCTGCAAGCATAACAAGTTCCAAATCCATTTCTTCAGACTGAATATCAAGAGGAAAGCTCTGAGCTTGTTTTTTTTGTACGAATGTTACAAAGAGGTTAAACAAGCCTTCGATTTCAGAAGTTGGTAAATCTGCATATTTTGCAATTTTGGATAATTGCTTTATGGCAGTGAGATCTTTTTTTGCTATCGCAGGTATCATTTTTACGATCTCAGTTTGAATATCGAGAAGGTTAAACTCTATATTGTGTCCAAACAGTTCCTGTAGGAGTTGTGTTTCATAAGGAGCATCCCAGACGAGGATTTGTTGTCCTTCTAAAAATGAAAATAACTTGGTTTGTGTAATATCAGTGCGTGTTGATTGTATTTCTTCTGTAAAACGCGATTTTATGATGCAATTGTGAACCTTGAGGGCTTCTATTCTATAAATGGTCTCTTCATGTACGACATGTAACAAGCATATGTCTTGTTTGTAGAGTTCCAGTTTGCTGAATCGTAGTGCACTAATGACTTTATAGGCCACTGCACAACCAGAGATATCAGGAAAAGGATACCCACAATTTTGTACTTTTGGATCGATGATTATTGCATTTGGTAATTCATCAGGTTGATTGTGATGGTCTATGACTATCACATCAATGCACTTGTCATTTGCATAGGCTATCTCTTCATTGTTTGAGATGCCGCAGTCAACAGTAATAATTAATGTACCACCAGTTGCTGCAAAATCATCGACTGCTGCTTTTGAAAGCCCATAGGCATCGTTGCCTTCTGGTAGACGCCATTGAACATCGAGTCCAAACTGTGATAAGGCAGAGTAGAGCAGTGCGGTACTGGTAATGCCATCAACATCTCTATCCCCAAATATAAGTACTTTTTCTTGTTCGTCTTTTGCATCGATAATACGATCAACAACGTCTTCCATGTTTTCAAATAAAAATGGATTATGTTGAAAACGTAAGTCACTTTCTAAAAAGAAGAGTATATCTTGATTACTTTGTATATTGCGACGTGCAAATATAGATGCTGTTAATGCATCGATGCCAAATCGATTATGTAAGTCCTTTACTTGCTCGACAGATATTGCTTTTTTTTCCCAAATACTCATTTTTACAGTATTCCAATTCCAGATTCTATTGATTTTAACCTAATGCCTGTCGCAATATGAATCAAAGTAAACGTAAGTTGCTTCATTTCCTGGACCATAGAAACGGTAACAGGAATCGTACGTACAATTTTTGGTTCTAAAATGGCAGTCGCAGAGAGGTAATGCACCGCTGCTGCTTGCATATATAGTAGTCCGGAGTCAGTGGAAGACTGGCAATGGGGACAGATAAAACCATTTTCGATGGTACTAAAGGCAATGGGTATGTTATCAGATAGTATCTTATTTTCATGAAAAAAGGAAGTTCCACATCGCACGCATTGAGTGGAATCTGGTCTAATACCTAAAATACCAAGATATCTCCAAATAAAGCGAATCATGCCAATACGTCCATTTTCTTCATTGGATAACTCAAGTCCATCAAGAAAACCGTTGATGAGTGTCCAGCTTTCTTGCGGTGAGCCGGCACACTTTGTTTTAACTAGCAGTTCTACGCTAAGGGCTGCAGCCCAGGATTTGAAAATGCTTTCACGGAAGGACGGATGATAATTGGTGACATCAAAATCAATGACTTTGGTAGTCTTGCGTACGGAATCTGTATACAAATATATAATTCCTCTGTTGTAAGGCGAGACAAGTGATCGAAGTTTACTTTTGGGGCCTCCGTATACAGTTGCAAACGTTATTCCATTTTCTTGGGAAAAAAGAGTTGCGTTTCTATTTGTTTCACCTTTAGGAGCAATGCTGAGAACGAGGACTTCACTGGAAGAATTACGTGCCATGGGTGTAGTATAGCACATTAGATATCGGGTGTTGATAGGGGTAAATCTGATGCAAGAAGTGAAATGTATTTGACATGTTTGTTGTATTTCATTAAAATAGAAAAAATTGAGAGGTTAGTATGGTATTTCCACTGGAACAACTTGTTAAGTATTCTGAAAATATTTACGAGATTACAGTTGCTGCAAGCAGACGTGCATATCAGATGTCTAGGATTAAAGACTCAGCTATTGAGGAAAATGACGGTAAGGTAGTTTCTTTGGCTGCTAAACAAGTCTTTACAAATGAAGTAACCTTCAGAATTGAAGAAAAATAAATTTTATTTATTGGCTTGCTCTTGACGTAAGCTGGTAAATAAGAGATAATATCGAAGTCTTTTACATAAAGAATAAGGAGTGCCATCGTGCCTTGTGGAAAAAAGAGAAAACGCCAGAAGATGGCGACACATAAGCGAAAGAAGATGCTTAGAAGAAATCGGCATAAGAGTAAGTAGTTTATAATACTGCACTATGCCAGTCGAGACCGCGAAGTTGCAAAACTAACGCGGTCTTTTTTTATGTATGGAGGTGTGAGACGTTACTTTCTAGTATTCATTCTCCTGAAGATGTAAAACAGTTGTCAAAAACTCAGCTGCCACAACTTGCGCAGGAAATTAGGTCAGAAATTATAGAAGTTGTAGGACATAATGGTGGTCATCTTTCCAGTAACCTTGGTGTTGTTGAGTTGACTATAGCATTGCATCGCTCTTTTGATAGTCCTCATGATGCAATTGTCTGGGATGTTAGTCACCAGTGTTATACCCATAAGTTGCTTACGGGGCGATATGATCAGTTTGCAACCTTGCGTAAGCACAATGGTTTATCTGGATTTACAAAGAAAAAAGAGAGCCCTCATGATTTTTTTGATAATGGACATTCTTCTACATCAATTTCATCAGCACTGGGTTTGCTGTCTGCATGGAAGCTGCAAGGTCGAAATGATAAAGTAATTGCAGTTATTGGTGATGGTGCTTTGACTGGTGGTATGGCTTTTGAGGCTCTCTCTCATGCAGGTCAGATAGCACGTAATTTGATTGTTATATTGAATGATAATCAAATGTCTATTAGTCCTAATACGGGTGCCTTGTCTCGTTATTTGAGTCGTTTGACGATGACTGCATCTTACCAGCATTTTAGAAGAACGGTTGACCATATCATCGATTCTATTCCGTATTTTAATAAACATTTAGGAAAGTTGATTTTCCGTTTTAAACGGGGAATTAAAGGAATGTTTTTAACAAACAATTTGTTTGTTGATTTAGGATTTGAATATGTTGGTCCGCTTAATGGACATGATATAAATGAAATGGAGACGGTATTTAATCGGGTCAAAAAGCTTCCGAGACCGGTTGTAGTACACGTTGTTACAAGAAAGGGTAAGGGGTATAGTCCTGCAGAAAATGATCCATCAAGATTTCATGGAATCGGACCATTTTGTATAACCGATGGTACTGTTGAAAAATATGATAAACTGAGTTTTACAGAAGCTTTTAGCAGGAGTTTAATGGATCTCTCAGCTGCACATCCAGATATCGTAGCTATTACCGCTGCAATGTCAAAAGGTACAGGGCTCGATTCTTTTGCGCGTCATCATCCTGATCGCTTTTTTGATGTGGGTATTGCAGAACAACATGCCGTTACTTTTGCTGGCGGGCTGGCTTCCGGTGGTGTGATACCAATTGTTTGTATTTATTCGACATTTATCCAGCGGGCTGTTGATCAGATTGTTCATGATGTTGCATTACAAAACGCTCATGTGCTCTTTATGCTTGATCGTGCTGGAGCGGTTCCTGGAGATGGTGAAACACATCAGGGAATTTTTGATATAACTCTGTTGCGACCTGTACCTGGTATTACAATGTTGTCTCCTGCAAGTGCTGTTGATTTGGATTTGTGTTTACAGTGGGCAATAGCACAAAAAGAAGCTGTTGTTATACGTTATCCTAAAGCCTCCTGTCCTCAAGAAGTTTCGACATTTGCACAACCCGTACAACGAGGATGTGGTTTGTTGATTCCTTGTGAGGAATTTGCAGCGAGCTTGTCACCTGCTGCAAATGTTGCTGTAACAAAAAAGGTTCTTCTTGTTTGTACTGGTGGTATGTATGGAGAAGCTCTTATTGCTGCTCGTATGTTACTTATGCAGGAAGTCTATACAGATATTTTTACCTTACGCTTTATAAAACCTTTTGATGAAGCAAGTTTCCTTTCTATCGCAAAAAACTATACTGCTGTTGTCATAATAGAAGATGGTGTACGAGTTGGTGGAATCGGTGAATACGTTCAAAATGTGTTACGTGGTGATGGATATGTAAAAGAAAAAGTATTGGCGTTTCCTGATGAGTTTATTTCACAGGGCTCTCGCAGTGATGTTTGTAAAGACGCTGGTATTGATCCTGACACGATTGTACAGGTTGCTTTGTCTTTGCTGAAGTAATAAGGAGTCCAATATAAAAAATGATTAAAAAAACACAAAAATTGCAATTGGCGGATCGAGTTATTGTTTCGCATTCTGTTGCATTTGTTATGGGAATTGTAAATGTGACACCAGATTCCTTTTGGAAAAACAGTCGAGGCGATGGCGAACGAGCATTGCAATTGATAGATGAAGGAGCTGATATTATTGATGTTGGCGGGGAATCTTCACGCCCCGGTGCTGAATATGTTTCTGAAGAAGATGAAATTAATAGGGTAATTCCTGTTATACAGTATATTCGGCGCCATTCTGATTGTCCTATTTCTATTGATACACGGAAAAAAACGGTGATGAAGGCTGCCTTTGAAGCTGGTGCAGATATACTTAATGATATATCTGCTTTAGAAGATGATCCGGAACTGGCTTCATATGCTGCCCAGGTTAAGATTCCTGTCATCTTGATGCATAAACGTGGAATACCTGCAACTATGCAGAAAAATACGGGATATACCGATGTTGTAAAAGAAGTTCATGATTATTTGATGCAAAGAGCTTCGTATGCCTGTAGCCAGGGTATTGCTGAAAATAAGATTATCTTTGATCCAGGAATTGGTTTTGGTAAAGATATACAAGCAAATATCGAATTGATTAAACACTGTGGCTCATTGGGAGATGGTAGGTATCCTGTCCTTATGGCCTTGTCGAGAAAAACCTGCATTGGTGAAATGACTGGTAAACCTGTAGAAGATAGATTATACGGAACAATTGCTGCTGATTTGTTTGCAGTTATGTCTGGCGCCTTTATGATTCGTGTTCATGATGTAGCTGCTGCAATTGATGGCTTGCATGTTTGGGGTAGTCTGTCGTAGAATAGAATAAACGGTGTTGTATTGTGAATGTTGTTAATAGTCTGATAGATATCTATTTGCACTGTATTGCCCCTGTACTGGATATCGTCTTTATGGCGTATTTATTGTATAAGGCGTATGGTGTCATTATTAAAACCAACAGTGTACAGATTATTCGTGCAGCCATTATTGTTGCAATTGCGTATGTCGCGGCTGTGTTGTTACAATTAAAGGCATTGCATTGGGTATTAAACTTTATTGCCCCAGGATTATTGATTGGTTTTGCTATAGTATTTCAGCCTGAATTACGTAAGATTTTTTTGAAAATAGGGCAGCAGGAATGGTTTTCTTTTGGTAATCGTTCAAAACATACCTATGTTGATGCAGTTTTGATTGCTGCTGATCAATTATCAAGTCTTCGTAGAGGTATGCTGGTTGTCTTTTCTCGACATACGAAACTTAATGATATTATCGACACTGGTACCAAGCTAAATGCTGATTTATCGTCAAGTTTATTGATGACTATTTTTGCCTTTAATACAACATTGCATGATGGCGCTTGTGTTATTCAAAATGGAAAAATTGTTGCGGCAGGCTGTTTTTTGCCCTTGAGTGAACAATATGACATACGTAAAACCTTTGGTACCCGTCATCGTGCGGCATTGGGAATTTGTGAAGTAACAGATGCTGTTGTTTTAGTTGTTTCTGAAGAATCGGGTGCTATCAGTCTTGCTTATGATTCTCGTTTGCATTATGACCTTTCTATGCAGGAATTAACAAAATCATTGGAAAATCTTCTTGATTTAACTCCTGCATCGTATACTCTGGAGGATACTATCGATGAAAATAAAAATTCTCTTTGATCGATTGATATCCCAGGATTTGCTTGTAAAAATCATTTGCTTTGTTGTAGCAATGTTTATTACTTTTTTCTTTCGAATCGCACAGATGAATACAAAATATTTCGCGGTTCCTGTTGTTGTAGAAAACGAAGGGGTGTTGATACCTGTTTCGGGGTATAAAAGACAGGTAAAAGTATCTATACGATCAAGTAGCGACAATATTGCCAAAATATCAGAAAAAGATATAACAGCTGTAGTACGTACAGCGAAATATACAAAAGCCGGAGAGTACAATGTCCCTGTTGAAATTGATTTATCACCTGAATTACTTCTGCTAGATCCTCTTGAGGTAAAAGTTTTTCCAGATACATTAGTAATGTCGCTTGATGAAAAAACAGTATCTTTTATAACTGTTCATCCATCTTTATCGGGCGAGATACCTCATGGATATGAGGTTGAGTCGGTTAAAGTTGTACCCCCTACGGTAGAAGTTTCTGGACCGAAGTCGTTGCTTGATAATGTTTCTGAAATGCTCACTGATGAGATTCTTCTGAATGATCACGTCGTCAGTTTTGTTAAGAAAGCTTCGCTTATTAATCTTAACTCCTTTTTGGAAACAGATGATGATGTTTCCGTAGCGGTGTCAGTATCTATCCGGCCTGTTTCATTGACAAAAAAATATGACAATATTGCTATTAGTTATACATCATTAAAACCGCATTTTCGTATTGTTTCACCAAAAGAAACGGTTTCATTTGTCTTGTCAGGGTCTCAACTTGCTTTGGAAAATCTGGCTGTTGATGATTATACCGTACAGGCGGATTGTAGTATGATAAATACGGTAGGTACTTATGAAATACCTTTATTATATTTAGTGCCGTCAACGTTGACTCTTTCTGATAAATCAAAAGATAAAATAACGGTAACAGTTGAGGAAGTTACTTCGAAGTCTGAAGCCGAAGTTGATGCTGGCAATGCAGATAGATAGGTAGTATGATATTTGGTATAGGAACAGATATTGTTGCAGTGTCTCGATTTGAAAAATGGGTTAAGACACCGTATATGATTCACCGATTCTTTAATGAGAAGGAACTGTTTGTAGGTAAAAGTACTGCCGCTGCTTGTCAACATTATGCTGCTCGTTTTGCTGTCAAAGAAGCTTTTTCAAAAGCACTAGGAACAGGATTGGTTGGCTTTGAATTAAAAGATGTTTTTATCAGTCATACTGAGTCTGGCAAACCTTTGTTGTGTGTTGAAAAAACAGCAGAGCAAAGATTGTTTTCGTTGTGTGGTGAGTGTAATGTGTTTGTATCATTGAGCCATGAACGAGAGTATGCAACTGCAACAGTTGTAATAGAAACGAAAGATTAGAACCTTGTACTGGAGGAGAACTGCATGGTTGCCGGTGTAAAAAAAGCTACTAAAAAACCTGCCATTTCATATTGGTCAAAGAAGACTTGCATGTGTCCCATATGTCATAAACCCTTTCCTCGTGAGGAGATGTTAAGTGGAAATGGTCGTATGATTGCAGGAAATTTGACAGAGGAATTACATCGTTTATATGAGCCATCTGCAAAATTTGGACAAGTATATCCAATAATTTATGCTGTTGGTGCATGTCCTATATGCCATGCCGCTTTTTTCTGGAATGATTTTGATGTCATTGATGATAAATCCTCGCTGCATGCTATTGATGATGATGAACAAAGAAGAAAAGAATTGGTTTCTAATATTTTTCCTCATTACAGGCTAGATCGTGAACGTACTCTGTATGATGGGGCTGCAATGTATTTATTAGCATTGTGTACTTATGATAAAGTTGATGCCTCCTATATACCGACGTTAAAGCGTGGTATTATTTGTCTTCGTTTAGCATGGATTTGTCAGGATTTGGATAAGGAATGGCCTGATCATAATTTTTCTGTCGTATCTGATATCTTTTATAAAAAAGCGATATTTTTTTATCAACAGGCTGTTGTCTGTGAAACTGAACGTACAGAATCTAGTTCCTCTTTGGCAAATTCAGGACCAGATATAGATAAAAACTATGGGTGGGATGGAGTTATTTATTTGTGCGGTTTGCTGGAATATAAATATGGACAGCATAAGGATCCGGCAGCTCGTGTACGTAAATTGGAAGAGTATAAAACTGCTATAGCCCGTTTGTTTGGTTTAGGTAAATCGTCAAAGAATAAGCCGGGACCGTTATTGGAGCATTCTCGAAATCTCTATGATATGCTCAATAAAGAAATTGAAGAGAGTAAAACGATAACCGTATGAGAAATATCCTGCTTACCATTTCGTATGATGGTACACATTTTTGCGGGTGGCAACGACAGGATAAATCCTGCAATGCTAAGCCTGTACGAACTGTACAGGCTGTATTGGAAGAATCACTTTCAAAATTGCATCATCAACCGATCATCTTGCATGGTTCTGGTAGAACTGATAGTGGTGTCCATGCCTATGGACAGGCGGCGGATTTTATTTCACCGATAGATTCTATTCCTGTCTCTAATTACCTGCCTGCTATAAATGCATTGCTCCCTAAAGATGTTCGTATTATGTCTGCACAGGAAGTGCCTGCTGATTTTCATTCACGATATAGTGCAACGAGTCGTGTGTATCGATATTTTTTGTGGTGTGACAAAGAACATTCTGTTCCTGCAAATCTTATGTCGTATGTCTGGAATATTCGGCGTCCCATTCATTTGGATAGGTTAAATGCGATGTGTGCATGTCTTCATGGTGAATTGGATTGTGCTTCATTTGCTGCTGCTGGTGATCAAAGTGTATCAACATGTAGATATATCGAGTCTGCACGTTTTTTTACACAACAAGCTTTCCCTGCTGGTGAACTCGTTGTTTTTGAAATAGAAGCAAATGCCTTTTTGTGGCATATGGTACGAAATATCGTAGGAACACTTGTAACGTTTGAACAAAATGGAAAACCTGCTTCATGTATCTCTGATTTGTTGGCGGCCCGTGATCGTAAAAAAGCCGGTCCAACAGCTCCTGCAGAAGGTTTGTTTTTGTGGCAGGTGAAATTTGATGGTGTTCGCCGTCATGTATAGTTTTTGTTTTACAAAAGCGTTATGGGGTCAACATCTACTTCTATATAGATATCTTGTGGTTGTTTGTAATCATATATGAGATGTCTGCATATTTTTTGAAGCGGTTGGATGCTTTGGCAGCGAAGTAATATTTGCCAACGATGATTCATTGCTATTTTTTCAATGGGGCATTCTGAAGGACCCAGAATTTCTATGGAATCTGTTGCTTTACTTTTTGGTAATGCTTGTGCAGATGCTTTTAATATGTCCGCTGCTTCATATGCCGCTGATTCTGCACTTTTTTCAGTTGGAGCTCTAAATACGAGCCGTATCAATCTGCAAAATGGAGGAAATTGCAACATTTGTCTTTGTTGTAATTCTTCTTTATAAAACTCCAATAATGAACCAGTACAGGCGAGAGCAATGGAAGTTTGTTCGGGATTATATGTTTGTACTAATACTTTTCCATCAGGAAAAAAACGACCGGCTCGACCTGCGACTTGGGTGATGAGTGCAAAAGTCCGCTCTGCTGATCTAAAATCAGGCATGTGAAGTCCTGTGTCTGCTAAAATAATGCCTACTAACTGGAGATTCTTAAAGTTAAGTCCCTTTGCTACCATTTGGGTGCCTAACAGTATATCGTAAGAGCCTTTTGCAAAAGAATCTAGTTTTTCCTGTAGCTCACCCTTTTTTGTAATTACATCAGTATCTACTCGAATGACTCTTGCTTCCGGAAATTTTGCAGCGACCTCTGCTTCGATGAATTCTGTACCAAAGCCAACGTACCCCACATCTAGTGAACCGCACTGGGGGCAAATATGAGGAACTTCAGTAGACCAGCCACAATAATGACATCGTAATCGATTTTCTTGCTTGTGATAAGTGAGGGGAACAGAGCAGTTTTTACAGGTTAGCTCAAAACCACAGGTTTGGCAGCGGAAAAAGTGAGTGAATCCTCTACGATTAAGGAAAAGAATTACTTGCTTTTTTTGAGATAATGTTTGTCGAATTTGTTCAGCAAGGGAATCCGAAATGCATCCATCATGCGTAGATTCCTGTCTGAGATTAATGCAACGTATTGAAGGTGCGGTACCACCTGCTAAACGTTTTGTGAGCGTGTGTTTTGTTATCATCCCCGTTTCCATGAGGTGCCATGCTTCGAGTGATGGGGTTGCACTGCCTAATAAAAGAGGAATGTGTAGTGTTTTACAACGATACATGGCTACTTGGCGTGCATGATATCTGGGTGTAGTACCGGATTTATATGACCCATCGTGTTCCTCGTCAATGATGATGAGCCCGAGGTCTGGCACAGGAGCAAACACGGCACTTCGTGCCCCGACAACAATCCTTGCTTCTTTATGCTGTATTCTATGCCATTCTTTAAGACGCTGGCTGGGAGTAAGTCCCGAGTGGAGAACGGCTACGGTGTCGCCAAATCTATGTACGACAGAACGTACTACTTGTGTAGTTAGTCCAATTTCAGGTACTAGATAAATAACACCTTTGTTTTGTTCTAATAATTGTTCTGCAATTTGTAAAAAGACTTCTGTTTTACCGCTCCCTGTTGTTCCAAAGAGATAATGGGTACCATTTTTATGTACGATTTCATCAATAGCGTGTTTTTGTTCAAAAGAGAGTTGTGCTGGTCGTGATTCTGGAATATCGTCGGCAAAAGCAAATCCTCCTGCATCAGATTCTCTTCGTCCGGAGGGTATCATTGTTGATATGGCTTCACCAAGTGTGCAAAGATAAAAATGAGATAGCCATATTGCCATTTCTAATTGCGGTGTATCAAAGATTGGCTCTTTATCTAATACCTTTGTGATGGGCCGTATTTGATCTTTAGAAACAGGACATGATTGCGGGAGTGTTGCGTGCACTCCGATAATGTACCCATTCATACGTCGGTTTCCAAAACGTACCTCGACACGTTTGCCTACAGTTGGATTTTCTGATTCTTGAGCTGAGTATGAGAATGATTGTGAAAGTGGCAAATTTAGAACAACATCAATATATACCATGGTGTTTACGTGTCATTGCTGTTAGATAGAAAAAAAGTCCGTATCACAAAAAGAGGCATAGTTTGGTACAATACTTTCCAGTCGTGATCTAAAAAGTTTTAAGTCTTCCCATGCAGGGCGTTTTAAATCTGCATTCCGTAATAAGGCACTGGGATGATATGTTGCCATAAGCGGAATTGTATTATACATATGCAATGTATTTCGTAGTGCACTTATTCCTGCTTTGGTTTTTAATAAATTTTGTGCTGCAATACGTCCAACTGCAAGAATCATTGCAGGCTTTAAGGCATGTATTTGTGCCTGTAAAAATGATGCACAGGCATCAGCCTCTATAGGTTCTGGATCTCGGTTATGAGGTGGACGGCATTTAACTATGTTACCGATAAAACAATTTTTGTGTCGATCAAGAGAAATTGCGGCGAGCATTTTATCTAACAGTTGTCCGGCAGGACCGACAAATGGTCTTCCTGTGTTATCTTCTTCAGCACCGGGGCCTTCACCAATGACTAATACAACAGGATGCAGAACACCTTCTCCAGGAACTGCATGGGTTCTCGTTTTACATAACTGACAGTGCATACATGAGTGAATTTTTTTTGCTATATCATTCATTGTTAACGTTTTTGTTTTAGCTATATCATCTGCAAAAGCAGGCATCGTGCCAGAAAAATCAGGTGACGAAAATCCATAGTAGGCATCTGAGGCTGTCTTTAATAAAGTATATATGCATTCTTTATCAGTTTTAGTCATATTGAGGAGCATATCACACTTTGAATAATTAGTCTTGCGGTACTTTAGACAATGATGTATAGTTTTATAAATTATGAACATAGCTTTGTTTTCGGATTCGTATTTACCTACAAAAAGTGGAATTGTTACTGTCGTTATTCAGCTTAGAAAAATCTTAACAGAGATGGGCCATCATGTAGTTATTGTAACTGTAGGGTCTCATGAATCTGAACAAAATGAAGAAAAAGATCCTGATGTTCTTCGCGTCTATTCAATTCCTTCTCCATTAGGAGAAAATCAGTACATCGGTTTTCCTCACAAAAAAAAGGTTATAGAGTTTCTCAAAAAGAATAAAATAGAAATTATACACTCACATACTGAGTTTTATATTGCTCATGCAGCAAAGCAGGCTGGTAAAGCCTTGCACATTCCAGTTATTGCTTCAACCCATACTATGTGGGAAGATTTTTATAAGTTTTATCTTCCTATGGGTAAAATTATTCCTGTACGACTTGTGCGTAAAATTGTTTGGCGTGTATATAAAAAGTTTTATGCATTTATCAATGTATCTGAAAAGGCTCATGATTATTTTAAAGAACCTTTTATGTTGCCAAATACGCCTTCAGCTGTGATACCTAACGCTATTGATACAAAGGCGTTTTTATCACGAAAATGTTCTGACGAAGATTTGGAGAATATTCGTAAAAGTTGGGGAATCGAAAGTAATGAACAACTTTTATTATTTGTAGGACGCGTTGTAGAAGAAAAACGAGTAGAAGAACTTTTTAATATCTGTGTAAAAGTGTTGCGCCAACGTGAAAATGTAAAAGTAATGTTTGTTGGGTCTGGTGGAGCTATTTATGATCTTGAAAAAACAACTCGTAAATTAGGCTTGGAACACAGAATTATCTTTACAGGATTTGTGAATTGGGAAAATTTGTCCCGTTATTATGGTATTGGTTCCATTTTTGTTACCGCATCGCTATCAGAAATGCATTCTATGACGGCATTGGAAGCATTGCTTTCTCATTTGCCAATTGTCTGTCGTAAGGATGAAAGTTTCTTTGATACTGTATATCAAGGACAAAATGGCTATATGGCTGATACTGATGAGGAACTGGAAAATTATATTATTGAATTGCTTGATGATCCTGAGAAACAAAAGCAATTTGGTGAAAAGAGTTACGAAATTTCAAAAAATTTTTCTATGAAAACTCACGGACGACGAACATTGGAGTTTTATAAGGCAGTACTAAAATATTATCCACAACCAGTCACTGATGCAATTTTACAAAAGGCAGTTGATTCTGTTGTGATGGAGCAAGATTAATACATATGAAAAAAATAATGAGAAAAAGTATTTGTGTATTTATTTGTAGTTTGTTTTGTGTTACTGGTGTATTTTCTGCTACTAGAGGTAAGCAAGAGCTGATACAGGCTGGACACTGGATTTACGATGCTTTTACAGCTATTTCACTTGAAAGCAAGGTACGTAATTTTGCTGATAGTGCTCCATTATCAATTCAAGAACTGGAATCCTATTTTCATGATATCGATTATGAAAAGCTGAGCCCAGCCGGTAAGGAGCAATGGCGACGGATTAATGCATATTTTGAAGAGACTAATTGGTCTCGTGATTCTGATTTGTTTAGTATTGGTGTTGAGCCGTCAATTAATCCTGAAGGATATTACAAGACAAATGATGATACTGACTGGGTATATGATCGTTACGATCGAGAGCCTCTTATTTCTGTTCCTGTAACATTTACAGCAGAAAATTGGCTTACTATGTCAATGGATTTACATCTTGATGTCAATGATGGTCAAACGTTGCATGATGATACCTATTGTAATGCGCCAATAAAACCATCTTCCTTTGATGTCAATTTTCCTGATTATGGTTATATATCTACTGGTTATCAGTTTACTGATACATGTGGGGTTATATTTCAGCTTGGTATTTTAGAACAGTCAATTGGTCGTACATCTACAGGAAGTATCATAGTTTCTGATTATATGACCCATACTACTATGGGAAAGATAGCATTGTATTCAAAAGACTTAAAGTATTCTTTTATTACTACACAGCTCAATGCAACCCGCTATATGTACATGCATGAATTTGATTTACGTTTTTCTAAACGTCTTACTGTCTCTGTTATGGAAGCTACTTTGACTAACGCTGCATGGGAAATGCGTTATCTTAATCCGTTTACTATTTATCATGGTATGGCACCGTGGAGGGAATATGGTAGTAGCGATGCAAACAATTGCGAATATCTTGGTGTAAAATTTGACTGGGCAATTTTCCAGTACACTCGTTTGTATGGCTTGTTTGCAATGAATCAATATCAAGTGCCTTATGAAACAGCTTCATTCGAAGATGATAGAACACCTAACTCTTTAGGTGGGCAGCTTGGTATTGAAAGTTATATTCCTGCAGGTGAAGGTTATGTGCATTTTAATCTTGAAGGATACTATGCTATCTTTCCCATAGTAGTATGGGTCATATAATCAGAAACTATGATACTTCCTGTAGATGTACGACCAATTGACTGTTCTAAAATACCAAGCTGAAATATAAC
>JAILIC010000137.1 GCA_024695475.1 Treponema sp. | reverse complement strand
GGTATGATGCCTCTGCCGTATCGCCATTTGACTTCCGTTTTATTACGACGAGATGGAGATCTTTTTTTATTTGATGGCGGGGAAGGAACCCAGGTCTCATTACGAAGATTAAATTTAAAATGGAAAAAAATTGATGCAATATTTGTGTCTCATAAACATGCTGATCATGTAACCGGGTTGCCTGGGATTTTAATGCTCTCTGCACAAGTTGATCGAAAAGAGCCTTTGTATATTTATGGCCCTCCTAAAATTGCAGAGTATATTGAGACAAGTCGAAAAGTACTTGATATGTATATCAATTATCCTATTGTAGTAAAAGAAATAACAGCTCCTTGTGTTGTACATGAAGGTCAAGACTTTTACATAAGAGCCTTTCCGCTTGAACATACAAAAACGTGTGTTGGTTATACTTTGGAAGAACTTGATCGCCCAGGAGAGTTTAATCCTGAACAGGCAAAAGCTCTTAATGTACCATGTGGTCCTTTATGGTCTAAATTACAGTCAGGACAATCTGTAACAGCTTCTGATGGTTCTATTGTACGACCTGAGCAAGTATTGGGTAAAAAACGTAGTGGCCGAAAGTTTAGCTATGTTACTGATACGTTATATTTACCTAGTATTGCTAAAGAGGTCATGGGCTCTGATTTACTTATTTGTGAAGGTATGTTCATGAATGATGTTGCAGATCAGGCACGAGAAAAAAAACACATGACAGCAGCTCAGGCGGCTACCATTGCAAAAGATGCAAAGGTACGATCCATGGGATTAATACATTATAGTCCAAGATATACTGACAAAGAATTGGATAACTTACTGGCAGAAGCTAGAGAGATTTTTCCAGATGCTGTACTGACAAAAGACCGAATGCATTTCGAGATTCCGTATATAGATTAGAGATATATTAGTTTGATACAAGTATCACATTTTTCAAAAAGCTATATCCATTCCAAAACAAAAAATGCTTTTGCTGTTGAAGATATTTCTTTTACGGCAAAAGATGCTTCAATTACTGGATTGTTAGGGAAAAATGGTGCAGGTAAAACAACAATAATAAAAGCAATCTGTGGATTTCATTATCCTACGTCTGGAAGTATTTTTATAAAAACTGATGCAGGTCTGTATGATTGTGCTTGTGATGTAAAGTTAATACATAGTATTGTTGGATATGTACCAGAACAGCCTGTATTATGCCAAAACTTAACTGTTCAAGAGTTTCTCTCTATGGTTTTAGAAATGCACAATCTTAATGGCGGTGATACAGTTTTACTTCAAAAAGTTGTAGATTCATGTAATCTTGAGTCTGTAATGCATAAAAAGATTCGTACATTATCAAAAGGCTTTAAGCAACGGGTTTCTGTCGCACAGGCACTGGTGTATAATCCTCCTGTTTTAGTGTTAGATGAACCTACCAGTGGATTAGATCCCGTACAAAAACATGAAATGTACCAGTTGATTACCTCTCTTGGTAAGACAAAAACGGTTTTGCTATCTACGCATAATTTACACGAAGTGGAAGAACTTTGTTCATCAATTTGTATTTTGCATAGTGGTCATATTGTTTTTGAAGGCACACCAGATGCTGCCCGAAAACAACATAATTCTCCTACATTGGATGAAGCTTTTTTACATATTATCAATGAATCATAGTTGTGTTGCATACCTAAAAAAGATTTTTTTCTCGTTTATTATACATCCTGTATTTTATATTGTAGTAACAGGACTTGTAGTCAATAGTGCTTTTTTTTGTTTTATCTATCAACGTTTTTTTTATATTGATATCGGTTCTACTGATTTACATTATTTTTTTTCTGTTTTTTTATATATTGCTACATTTTTTGTTCCCTTGTTATCACTGATTCAACGTACACCGTATGATACTTTTTTACCATTATCCACGATCGAAAAACTGGTTGTTCAGTGGTTTGCTGGATGTATCGTATGTTTTGGTGTAGTTGCCTGTTTATGCACAATACCGTTTTGTATGCATTTTTTTGGATTTGTCGATATAGGACAAACGGTATCAGGTTTTTTAGGTATTTTTCTATACTTGCTTGTATTGTATGCACTATCAATTTGTTGCTCTTCTTTGTTTTTGCATTCATTTGTAGCATACTGCTTGACTATACTTATTTCTTTTGTACTTTTAGCAAGCCATCTTTGCAACATTGATTCGTTTACTAAAGGTATTATCGATAGCAAGGCTTGTATTATATTACTCGGATATGTTTTTTTGCTACTTTGTATTGCGTGGATTGTAATAGAAAAACGAAAAGGTAAAAATATAATTTCAAGACGGATATTTTATATTTTTATTTGTTATGTACTCGTTTTATTAAATAATAGCAGATATTATTGCAGGTTTGATGTAACACAAAATCGAGCTTTTTCTTTAGAACCATATACAAAAGAACTGCTATCACAGATACAACAAGAAATACCGTTGAGGGTAACATATGTTGTCTCAAAAGAATTGCGAAAAAGAAGTCCTCTCATTAAAGATATTTCAGATTTTTTAACCTTGTATTGCGAACAGAACTCTCGTATAACCTATAATAGAGTTGATGCTGATGACACCATTATTTCAACATTGCAATCATTGCAAATTGTAGCACAACAAATTCAGACGGAAAAAGGATATCAATCTGTTTATTCCTGTATTTTATTAGAGTATGCAGAAAAAATAGAATTAATACCGTTTATTATAGATGTAAGCGGTCTGGAATATGATTTGGATATCCGTGTAGATCGATTGCTTTCTGATAAAATGCGGAATATCTATCTTATAGCGGGAAATGGAGAAGATCTTGCCGCTGATTATTCTGCAGCACTTTATTATATGCAATATCAAGGTTTTAACCCGATCGTACTTTCAGAAAATCAAATACAACAAACGAATTTTGATATGCATATTCCTATGGTTGTGTTAGGGTCTGCTTTATTAACGGAACAAGACGTTGCCTGTATTGAAAACTATTTATCCTATGGCGGTAAATTATTTTGTGCCGTTAGTCCATATACGGTAACAAATTGGGAATTAATACCTCAGTCTCTTGATCCTCTACTATTGTTGTTGGATAAAAATGGTTTTTGTTTTGAAAATGCTATAGTTGCGGATTCCTCTTGTGCAAATATTATTGTAGCTGATGCCCAAAATGCGAAAAAGACTCTATCATATCCTCTGTGGCCTATTATAAAAACATCTCAGCAACATAATCTATCTTTATTTTGGCCAGCTGCGATACAATGTACAAATACAAAAATAAAGCCTCTTTTGCAATCATCTACACAATCACAGCTATTGTATATTAAGAATAATGATTCCGTTTTTATAAATCCCATAGACTTTACGCGTGAGACGCTTTCAGATGAAAGAGGCCCATTTGTCGTAGGTGCTTTATTACAAAATGGCATTGAAAGTTTTTATACAGCTAATCAGATTCCAAATACAGCTTCTTTGTTTGTTCTTTCAGATCCTTATTTTATTCAAGATATGATGTTGTCGTATTCTGTAACAAGTAAAAACGATTATCGTAATCTTGATTGTTTTATTTCACTTGTGCTTTATCTTAATCAGGAAGCTCAATTAGCCCAAGTTCACGATAAAACGAGTGTATCATATATGGTAAATCCGCAATTTGATTTACATACGGTAGATAAATTAAAAAAACAAATACTACTCGGATATTTTATATATTTTCCCAGTTTTGTTATTCTAATCGCTGTATATATTGTTATACGAAGAAGAAAAAGATATGCAAACTTCTAAAGATGCTCCATGTAATGCTGTCAGTATTATTATCATTGTTGTCTTAACCATTTTGTATTTGTTTTCATTTATTCCAGAGGTGTATAAACGTTCGCATCAAGCAAAGAATGAAGCTGTTACTATCCTAAATCCAAAATATGTTCCTGAAATAACGAACATAGAATTTGGAAGTATGTATGGAACTATTAGTTTAAAAAGAGAGTCGGGGACTTGGTTCGGTTTTTGTACTGATGACAGAGAATACTTTACTTTTCCTGTAGAGCAACAAAAGGTCAGTCAATTTTTATCATACCTTTCACAAAAAAAGAAAGGTACTATAATAACCAGCAATAAAAATAGATATATAAACAATAATACTATGTATATAAAAGTATACACTAATGATAATGTAATGTTAACCACTGTATACACAGTTGATATGTTTATGCAGTCAAATTCCTTTTTAGTGTGGACCGATCGCAGTAAGTATATTTTTTCATTACCTGATAAGGACTTTTTTTATACTCTGTTTGCAGCTTCGTACTGGTGTGATCCTTATTTGATACCTTTTTCATGGTCTGAAAATACATCAAAACTTTTACTTAACCAAATTGCTGTAAAAGATGGGGATAATAATCTTGTAACAGTTATTTCGGATTATGATGTTCTTGAAAAAATAGGGCAATTACGACATGGTAAGCTGATAGCATCGAGAGATTCACTTTTACCTCATCGCTGTATTTTAAATGTGCACGTAACACTTGTGTCTGGAAAACAAATACATATTTCGTTTTATGATACTTCTGATGCAAACACGGTTATAATTCGGTATGAAGTTGATCAGTATTACTATCAATGTACCGTTAGTACTTGGACGTATAACCGTTTGAGTTCTTTACTGACGTAAAACAAGATAGAGGCAAAGTGTAAAAATATTGTAACATACATGAGCTATATAGCCTGGGATGATTGTGCCTGTTTTTAATGTACATATCCTCAGTATGATGCCACAGCAAGCTGCATTTATTATAGCCAGTGTTCCTAAATAACGATGAGCGAAAGCAAATAACATCAATGGCATAATTTCTTGTACAGTGAAAATGAGCGGTTTTGGTAACGAAACTTTGCTTTTAATGATCTGGTACATATTTGGTAAAAATTGCCTATATATCATTTCTTCGTAAAAAGCAGTAATGGTAAAAGTACATAGGGTGATTACTGTTTGCAATGGTGTATGAGGAATAATGTTTGGTGTAGTTTCACTATGTTTCAAATAACTTGCAATTATTTGCATTATCGATGAAACGATACAGAGTGCTCCAAATGTTTTTAAAGTGTAACTGGATAAGATGATATGTCGTATTGTACTTTGCGAAGTACGTACATTTTGTGTATGATCTCTTTGTTCAAACCATAAAAACAGTGATAGTATTCCCATTGGTATGATAAAAAAGGGAAAAGACCAAGACGAAGCTATGGCAGGATCTGTTATTTGCTTATTAAAAAGCGGTGGAATAACAAAAAAGATAAAGACAAATAAATAGGAACAGACCGTATAAAGTGTTTTCATATGACAAAATCTAAGCTATTTTAAACGAAAGTTATATATGTTTCTATTGTTTTTTTACTAATTCTGTTTT
>JAILIC010000131.1 GCA_024695475.1 Treponema sp. | reverse complement strand
TTTATCAAAAAGAGGGTCGTTGTCATTACAATGTAATTCTTTGTAATCCATAGATAGTTATTCATCCTTGCTTATTTTTTCTATTGCTTCTTCAAGGTTGTCACAAAGTGGAAAAAATCCTGTTAGCTTAGTTAATTCAATTACTTTTTGTACGGAACCATGAACATTTGTAATGATTATTTTCAAATTCATATTTTTGATGGTTGTACAAATATAGATGAGTGCACCGATTCCTGATGAATCTATATAATCTACCTGATCAAGATTGATAATAAAAGTTTTGACTTCCTTTTCAATCATGTTTAGGATCAGTGTTTTAAGTTTGTAGGAGTTATACAAATCTACTTCACCGGCAACATCCACGATATAGATTTCACCGTTTTTTCTGATTTTAAGTTCCATATAGTAATTTTAACATTGAAAAAATGAGGGGTCAAGGTAAACTTGAATTAACTTTGAATGTGTGTTTAATTAAGATATGCTTTATGGTATTTTTGATTTTTTGAGACAGTGTAGTGCCATATTGCTTTGTAAAGTTTTCTGCTACAGCCTCTAGACTATAGTCTGATCCAAATTTTTTCTTTAAATCATCCCAATACTTTATGATCCAGACATATAAATCACTTTTTGTATTATGATGAAATTTTCGCATTAGATGTTTTTTATCAATAATCGATAGTATGGGCATATATACGGTATTATACCAAGATAGTATAGCATCTACGATGCTTATTTCTGTTGCAATTGATTGGTTAATAAAGTACTTGTGGGTTATGATATGATTGTATATAACATCGTATTGACCTGGTTTTGAAAAATCGAGACACCAATCATTGGTTATATCGCCATATGCAGTTTCTGCATAAAAGGTTCGTTTTTCATAGGATAGTACTTGCTTACGCATATATTGTAAGGATTTACCCGGTTTTAAACGTATTTCACTTTTGAGGCTAACTACATCAGCATCGATAAACTCAATACCTTGAGATTTTGCGACTGAAACGCGATGATTGCCATCTCTGACAAAGTATAGTCCTCCTAATTCATACAGTGATATGGGGGGCAGTATGACATTGTTGTGATGAGCTTTGTCGATGCTTTCCCATCGTGCTTTTAGATGAAGATTTTTTGGAAAGAACTCACTATCAAAATCTTTATAACGATCCTCACTGCCTACAATACTTTTTAGCGGTACGGTTTTGATTCCTTCATAACTTTCATTTTTAGGTTTGAGTAGTTGCTTTATATCTGAAAAAGAAATGAGAGATGCTTCTTCTGGATTTAGCATGTGCTGGATTTCATGAATGAGGGCTTTGTTAAATGCTTTATTAAATTCTTGCTCGACTTCTGTATCTGCTAATGTTGTTGCCATGATTTGTGCCTATATACAAGTGTTAGTATTTTTCTAAGTTGTTTGTATTTCAATAACATGATATCCAAATGCATTTATGACTGTTGTTTGATTTGATTTTGTTACCCGCTCAGTTCGCAGATCATAGAGATGGATATGACCATGAATAAAATACTGCGGTTGAAATTTTGAAATGAACCAATTAAAACACTCGAATCCTTTATGACAAGGATCTTCTAGATCATGAATATGTCGGGGAGCTGCATGGGTTAAAAAGATATCAAGATAACGTCCGTATTTCAATTTATTGAGATAGAGCTGAGGCCACATTTTGAGAAGATGTAGTTTCATCTCTTTTTCTGTATATTGGTTTATACCATTGTTGTATCGTAGTGATCCTGATACGCCCGCGATTAGTAAGGGAGTAGGTGTGCCCGTAACTGGGTGAGGTATTACTAATTGTGGAACTTTTGTTACTTTAAACCCAATATAATCTGCTCCATGAAAATGTGAGATAGAATTACTTTCATCAAATGTATGTGGGGCTGGTGTTTGTAATTGATGCGCTGGTTTATGATAAAACTTAAATTCGTTGAGATTATGGTTTCCAAAGATAAAGTAAGCAGGCTTATTTAAAGTCGTAACAATAAAATCGATGTAATCCATTGGCAGGTCTCCTGCGCAAAGAACTGCATCGATTTCTTTGAATTTTTCCTTGAATGTCGTGCTGTATATTGCAGGATCAATTTGATCTGCTACACATAATAATTTCATTTATTATTAAACACCGGCCTTTGATAATACTAATTCAAGTTTTTCTTTGCCAATAAGTTCCAGAGGACGATTTTCTGCAAATTTAAGTGCAGGACGAGTAAAACCAGAACTGGAACAAAGAACACCTTTTGTACAGTTTAGCTCTTTCATCTTATCCTGTAATTGACGTACAGTACTGTCCTCCATAGGATTTGCATCTCTTCGAAACCAAATCAGAATTAATTGTTTACGTACGTTACGCCAGTCATCAGAACCTTTTTCAATGGCAGTGATTTGACAATACTCATTTTTATAATCGATTTGTTGAGCAGATAATCCTAATCCAGTCTCAACGACTTGTTTGCACAAATCCTTAAACTCAGCTCCAGCACTGGTGAGATAATCTTTCATACCGTCATTTGCTTGTAAGTCTTCATACTCTTTGAGTTTTGCAGGTACATCCCTGAAGTTTTTGTTTACTGCTGTGATGGCTTTCCATTGATCGATTGATTTTTCAATTTTATGCTGTTTTTCATAACATGCAGCTAAAAAATAACGTGCAAAAAGAACTTCTCTTACCGTTTGGTCTTTTGAAGAATTAATTGCTCGATCAAAATCAGCAATTGCATTGTCCAGACTGTTTCCCATCATATAACAGGTACCACGTTCCAGTATGGATTTAAGGCGATATTCCTGATCTCTAAAAGCTTTTTCAAATGCTTTACAAGCTTCAGCGTATTGCTTATTGCCTTTGAGAATTTTTCCCAAATAATAGTAGTTTGAGTATGTTTGTGGACTTAACTGAATTGCCAGATCAATTTCTCTTTTTGCTTCATTCATTTGTTTCATATGAAATAAAACAAGTCCCAGTGCTGCGTGAGCTTTTGTATGCTTTTTATTGAGCACAATTGCTTTTTGATAAAAACCTAATGCAACTTCAGGATGACCCTGCTGATCATAAATGAGACCACAATTATAAAAATTGTCCGCATTTTTAGCATCTTGTTTAGTCAACAATAGGTATTCTTTTAAAGCTTCATTTGGTTGCTTAAACTTGTTATAGAGACTGGCAAGTTCTTTTCTGAAAGATACTTCAGGAAGATTTGTGTCAAAAATTGCCGTTTGATTGACAATTTTATACTCCATGAGCGCAAGCTCGTTTCGAGAATCCGCGAGATAAGCCTTACCCATATAATAATGAGCCATATAGTTATGAGGCTCTTTTGCTAAGATTGTCTTCCCAAGTTTTATGGCTTGTATGTATTTGCCTTGTTTGATAAGCTTTTGAATACCCTCAACCCGCTTGGGAACAGCAATTGACTTTATAATAAAAACAGCGAGAAAACCGATGCCTAAAACCAAGACAGCAATTATAATTAGCTGAAATGATGCCATAAAACCTCCGATATAAAAGAGTAGACTATTTATACGAGTGTGTCAAATAGAGATATAAGGATTTGATATGAAATGTGTATATATTATTAAGCTGTTTTTTTTATTTATACTTTTTTCTCTTATGCAGACAGTTTTTTTATTTGCACAGTCCGAAGGCGAAACCTTGTTTAGACTTAATAAACCAGAGGCTGCCATTCCCGTCTTGGAGAAAGAATTATAATTACCAGATGTGGCTCCGTCACTTTCTGTCTATTTAGGAGTTGCTTATTATCAAGTTGGTAAGTATGAAAGTTCTATTCAGACCTTTGAAAAAGGAATGCAGGTTCAAAATGCCGACATCTATGCATTGTGCCTTAATGCAGGTAATAGTGCTTTTGCTATGGAAAATTATACGAGGGCTCAGGAGTATTATTCTCGAGCAGTTGCTGCCGCACCTGACAAAGGCGTTGCGTTTTTAAATAGAGCAAATGCAAATTTAAAAATTGATAAATTGGAACTTTCTAAGACGGATTATGAACAGTTTTTACAGCTCGATCCTGAAAATCCTCAGGCTGACAATGTGAGAAGATTATTACCTTTGTTGATTGCTGAAATAGAGCGGCGGCGTTTACTTGCCGAAGAAAATGCTGCTAAAACGCAAAAATTGACACAGGAAGAAAGTACTCCTATCTTGGATGAGTATCCAGAAATATTATCAGAACATATACAAGAAAATATGCCTGTACAGGAAAGAACTATAGCATCTGCTGAGCAAATTGCTGGTTCTGAAGCTGTGCTACATGAACAGGTACGAGATGTCGCTCAGCAAGAACCTTTGCCAGCAGGAACTCAAGGACAACAGATTATCTATAAGGACACTGCCGCTGAACCCGAACAAATTCAGTCTGACCGATTGCCTTCACCAAATTCGTATAAAAAGTATGATTCTGCATTATATGAGCAGGTATCAGAAATGGCTCCTACTACGGAAAATACCGAAATGGTACTGCCGCAAAAAGCTACAAATAGACCATCTGCAGAATCTGTCGATAAAGCGACGGCTGTGTTTGAGACTAATCTTAATAAAAATCGAAAGACAGAACGTATCGATCGTAAAGAAATCGAAAAGGACTTGGGCAATCAGTAAGCCCTTATCCTTCTGTCCTTCGTACTAATTCAAAAAGATGCTCTTTTGTTATTGCAGTAAAAATTGGTCTGCCATGTGGACAGTGCGGGTCTGGTAAAAGAAGCGCTTGTTCTGCAAGTTCTGCAGCACTTTCATCATCAAGGACATAACCATCCTTGATGGCTGCTTTACAGGCTGTCATGGCTGCTATTGAAGACAGTAGTTCTTCTGGTTCCAGATGTTTGTCTAATAAACTACGTTGTAGTTCGTATTCGGATCCTTTCCAACGTTCTGGAACGGTTGTAAATTCCCATGTTCCGTTACCACAGTTTTTACAGCTGAAGCCTATGTTTTCTAATTGTTGCTGTATGCTTTCTAGATAGTCATCATCTGCTTTGCTGCTTGTTTCGATAACATAAGGAACAAGTAATTGCTGTCTGTTGCCTTGTGATGCCAAGATTTTATTATAGAGTATACGTTCATGAGCTGCATGCTGGTCGATAATGTACAAGGTGTTTTCTTTTTCTGCTAATAAGAAAACCCCAAGTGTTGAACCGATATACTTTGTACTATGGGCGCTTGTTGTTTGATCGATAGGGGCTGGGGATGCCAATATATCTGAAATCGGTGCCGTTTGCATCGGAGTGTGACTTATCGAATATGACGGGTATTTTTTAATTGATTCATAAGTTGTCTCATGCACTTGTGGCGCTGATGAGGGGGAAAAAAACTGGGAGCGCAAATCTGATACTTGTGCGATAAAAGGTTGTTGAGATTGTTTGTTTGTGGTATTAGTAAGACGTTCTTCTGCGAAAAACTGTGGCTCTTCACTATCGTTTTGCAAAGCTTGCTCTGCAAGCCCCGCAGCAGCTTTTATAGTATAGTTTCTAAAGAAATCTCTTATAGTAGAACTTACAGCGTGGTGCAATTCAGAAATATCTTGAAAACGCGCCTCTTTTTTTGCAGGATGAATGTTAAAATCTACATGAGATGGATCCATGGTAACAAAAAGAGCAGCTACAGGATGTGTGCCATTTGGAAAAAATCCCTGACATCCATACTCAATTGCTTGCATTAATGAATACTCAGTAATGCGTCTCCCATTTGTGAAAATATAGATATTTTTTTTATCGTTTCTATGAACCGATGGTTCTCCTAGTATGATATAAAATGAAAAATCATACCCTTTACCATCGAGTTTGTAAAAGAGTGACTCATTTTCTGTAAAACTTAATGCTTGTACAAAACGTTGTATGGGTGTTTGATTTGCTGGTAAATCGAGTTTTATACTTGAATCTACTGTGAGTCTAAATGCAATATCAGGTCTTGGTAGTGCTTTTTCTATGAATGTACTGCGGCACATAACTGTTTCGGACGCAGGCCGTTTTAGAAATAATCGTCTTGCAGGAAAGTTTTCAAATAAAGCTTGAGCTTGAACGATAGTTCCAGAAATAGGCTGGCACGTTTCAATGATATGATCTTCTGTTATAGAAGCTCTCATTCGATACATACCTGATGTGATTGATAGGCGGCTGACAGCAGCAATTGAGGCTAGTGCTTCTCCACGAAATCCTAATGTTGTTAAATTAAGTAAGTCAGATTCAGAAGAAATTTTACTGGTGGCATGAGGTCTGGCACAGCGTGATAAATCATCTTTATTGATACCGCAACCATCATCGATAACCCGTATGGATTCAATACCGCCACCAATAATTTCAACGGTAATAGTCTTTGCTTGTGAATCAACTGCATTGTCTAATAATTCACGAATTATGGCATTAGGTCGATCTATGACTTCTCCTGCTGCGATTTTACGCGCTACGTCAGCAGAAAGTTGTTTTATCATTGTCTTGTCCCTTGCTGTGGTGCACCTGAAGATCCTGTTGCTTCATCAGCGCCTGTGAACAAATCTAATTCTGGCATTTCCGTTGTTGTATGTGGTACATCAGGTTGAGGAAGGGGATCATTCATTAATATTTGAATTTTACCTTCTATTTTTTCAATTTCCTTTTCCATGGATTTTGCGAGTTTTATACCTTCTTCAAAATTCTTAAGGGCATCTTCTAGTGTTATGTCACTTTGTTTTATTTGTGTTGTTAAAGCTTCTAATCTTTCTAACTTTTCTTCAAAATTAGTCATGCTGTGCCTCCTTCATTTGTAAATGTGTAACTGATGCTATAATAGCACCTTGTGCAGGAATTATTTCAAGTTGAGCTCCTACGCTTGTATCTTGTGAACTGCGTATGATTTTATTTGTCCGGGTGTCTCTGACCACTGCATATCCGCGCGATAAAATAGCTGTTGGGTTTGCGCCTTCAAGTATGGTTTGATATGTTTTAATTTTTTGTAATGTATCTTTGAGCTTTTTGTCCATATTTTGAAGTAACGAAATTTTCAGTGCATCAAATCGGGATAAAAGTGGTTGCTCGATAGTTCTAAATAGTAACTCCATATTTTCTGGAGTATAGGATTTAATCAATACTTTTATAGTGTCCACTTTACCTTGCATGGAAGTATAGAGTTCATTCTTGTACTGTTGTATCTCTGCAAGAATATCTGCTTTTTGTGGAATTACGAGTTCTGCGGCAGCAGACGGTGTAGGGGCACGTACATCAGCTGCATAATCGGAAAGTGCCCAGTCGATTTCATGACCTACAGCAGAAACAACTGGTATCACTGAATCTGCTATAGCTCTGACAACGCTTTCTTCACTAAATGGTAACAGATCTTCAAGGGATCCGCCACCTCGACCAACAATAAGTACATCACAGAGATGAAACGTATTAGCTACTTTTATTTGATGGACAATACTTGACGCACTGTCATTTCCTTGTACGATTGCAGGAAAAATAATTACAGATACCGATGAATTTCGTCGTTTTGTAATTTGTAAAATATCGCGAAGTGCGGCACCGGTAGCACTTGTTACAACGCCTACAATTTTTGGAAAAGCAGGTAATTGTTTTTTCCGATTTTGATCAAATAAACCTTCGGAGGCAAGCTTTCGTTTTCGCTCTTCGAGCATTTGAAGAATATCACCTTCACCTGCTAATTGCATTGCCGAGACTATGATTTGATAGTTACCACGTGCTGCATAGACAGACAACTTGCCGGTGCAACGTACTAACATGCCGTCTTTTGGTATAAACGAAAGCTTCATTACACTGGCTTTGAACATGACTGCACTGATTTGTGCTGTAGAATCTTTTAATGTAAAATAGCAGTGTCCGCTTGTACTTGGTTTATAGTTTGAAATTTCCCCCTCCAGTACGATTGATGGGAATGTACCTTCTATAATTTCTTTTATAATTGAGGTTATTTGTGTGACTGTAAACACTGTTGAAGAATCAATGAGAGGAAAATTCATATTTGTAATTTTATACATTACAATCATCTTGTGCAACTGTACTGCCGATACATAAAGAGATGAAAAATATCGTAATTTTATATGCTCCGTCTGAAAGTACTTATGCATTTGAACCTGTATTTGACGGAAAATCTGCTTTTGATAGAACTGTACAATGGGCTTTATCTCTACCGGATGTTCAGAAAGTCCTTGTTTTTGCTGAAAACAAGAATGTGCATATGTGTTCGAATGCACTGGTGCATAATACTGATGTTGCGGTAGTTACCAAAGAATCATGGAATGTATTATCGTTGTTGCAGGAGTTCCATGCCGCCTGTGTATCTTATAAAGCTGATACTATTGTGTTTGCTTGGGCCGACTGTCCATTTTTGCAACGGCAACTTACGATCGAGTTACTGGATACACATGTTTCTTATGTTGCAGAGTATTCTTTTGCAGATGGCTATCCTTACGGTTTTGCTCCTGAAATTTTATCTGGTGATACAGCGGACTTATTAACGAAGATTCCTGTAGAAGGAATTAGAGCATTTGATTCCGCTCCGGTACTACGAGATTCCATACAAAGTGTTTTAAAAGTTGATATCAATTCCTTTGAGGTTGAAACGGTTATTGCAAAAACAGATTGGCGTATGTATCGTTTTTCATTTGATTGTGGGGATAAAGCGGGGCTACTTAGCTGTAAAGCATTGTACAAGGCTTGTGGCGAAATAACTGATGTAGAAAAAGCTTCGTTAGTTGCATCACAATCTGTGGATATAGTACAGACAGTTCCTGGATTTTATAATGTACAAATTTCTGGTACGTATACGCCTGAAACAGGAAAACCGATTTATTGCCCTTATCCTGATACCAATGTGGCTGACATGCCATTGAATCAATTTACCGCTCTTATGCAGGAGATAAGTGAATTGTCGCAACATGCTGTTGTTGATATTTCTGCATGGGGAGAACCGTTATTACACCCTCATTTCTTGGAATGTGTTAAAGCTGTTTTTGCACATCCAGGCTTGTCATTGGTGATTGAAACTGACGGCTTTGGTGTGACCGAGGAACTAGCAAAAGCAGTTGCCGATATAGTAACAAAAGCAGGTCCTCGTTTTCCTAATCCAAAGGGGTATCCTGCAATTGCTTGGCTTGTATCATTGGATGCGGTATCCCCTAAAACCTATGGTAGTATGCGGCAAATTACCGAGGATAATAAAGCTGTTGCTTTGTTTAATACAGCCCACGCTGCTGTCGATATTTTGGAAAGGTATTTTCCTAAACTTGTCTATCCTCAAATGGTACGAACTTCGAAAAACGAAGAGGAACTGGAAACCTTTTATAGATACTGGTCAAAGAGTGACAGTCCTTCAGCAGGTGTGGTGGTTATCCAAAAATATGATTGGTTTTGTGGCTTACTACCAAATGATAAACCTGCAGATGTTTCTCCTGTACAAAGAAACCCGTGTTGGCATATTAGGAGAGATATGACCATTTTGTCTGATGGTTCGGTTCCCTTATGTAGGGAGTATATACGGGAAAGTATTATAGGTACTGTAGGAACTGACAGTTTGCAAACTATTTGGGAAAAAACTCAAGCAACGGTCAAACAGCACATAAAAAAAGACTATACGGAGAAATGCAGTGTCTGTGATGAATACTATACCTTCAATTTTTAATGAACGGCAAATAAATAGAACTGTATTGGGTGGAACTGAATCAATGCCGTTAGTTAAAATGAACATTTCTGTTGTTCTTATAAATACCAATGGCAGTCATTTTCGAATACAGATGATTGAAAACCTCTCAAAGTGTGGTTTTGTATCTATTGTCTCTCTAGAGTTAAATCCAGAAAACTATAATATTGAAGATTTTGCGACGAAGTTTCCTTATGTAAAATTTATTGTTCCTCTGGAATCAGTTACTGATGGTGATCTTATAAATATTGGTATAAGTGAATCAACAGGTGACTATGTATTAGTACTGCGTGATACGCTACGTATTCCTCCTGCGATACTGACTCCTAATTTAGCAGAGCATTTAATAGCAAATAATACATTTTGCATTGTACCTCGTATGGTGACAAAAGAAAAACAAGGACTTCCCATACAATTTATTCCCTCTGCCGAAAAATCTAAGCTGCATATTTCCGTTTCTACGAGTGTTGCAGATGGAGTAAAAACTTTATATCCTTTTGATTATATTGGATTATATAATCGACAAAAGTTTATACAATTGGGAGGATTTGATTATACAATCGTATCTCCTTATTGGCAAAATCTTGATTTTGCTTTTCGGGCCTGGATCTGGGGTGAAGAAATTCGTATTTCAACAGCGTTTCAAATGGAATATGCAGGAGATGTACCTGTGGAAGATAGTACCGTTGATCAATCATACACACGTTTTTATATGAAAAATCTCTTGCCTCGGTTTCATCTTGATCATGGAATTGTTCCAATTATGTCATTTTTTATCTTTTTGCAGAAAGCTTCATATGGTATATTTGAGTGTCGAAAACTATTTTCTGATTTGAGACGCTGGGTTCATATGAATCAATATCGATTTAAAAAAGATGCTGTTATGTTGATAGAGGAGTGGGATATCGAAAAATGATAGCAGTAATTGTACAGTGTAGATTATCATCTACGCGTTTACCTCGAAAAGCACTAAAAGATTTAGGTGGCATTCCGGTGTTAGCTTGGACTTTACGTGCAATGCGAAAAATTCCTGCTGATGCATATTATGTTGCAACAGACACAGAATCATTTAATGAATTGGAAGTTGTTGCAAAATCTTGCGGATGGGAATGTTTTGAGGGGCCTAAAGATGATGTGCTTGCCCGCTATTGTATGCTTATAGAAAAAATTAATGCGGATATTGTTGTACGTGCGACGGCTGATAATCCTTTTTTATTCTATGAGGCTGCACAATCGTTGCTAGAAGAATATAAAAGCCTTGACGAATATACCTCATGTGATTATATGACATGGACAGGATTGCCACACGGTAGTGGTGTGGAAGTCTTTAATGCGCATTCGTTATTAAAAGCGAGAACGTTGACGGAAAATCCCTATGATCATGAACATGTTGGCCCTGCACTCTATAATCATACTGATACTTTTGATTGCCGTTTTGTAGAGGCTCCTGCTCGTTGGAAATTCCCTCATTATCGGACTACAATTGATACTTCTGCTGATTATATCCGTGCACAGACAATTATCCATACGGTGTCTGATGGGCAGGCAGGGACTATACCTTATACAACAGAACAAATTGTTTCGGCATTTGATAATCCTTCTGTGAGCCATATGATTTTATGTGTTCCTAGTACAATGAAAGGTCGTGGTACAGGACATTTGCGTCGTTGTTTAGATTTGGTTTTAGCAACAGGAGCCGCAATTTATATACCTTCGAATGCCGATCTAAATGAAATAGATCAGCTCGTTGATGAGTATATTGCTAAAGGAATGCATCCCTGGCAGGTTACCTCTTCATTTCCTTTGCCGGGAGATTATAGTCTCATATTTACTGATATGTTTTCACTTGATGCAGAGATGGCAGAAAGTCTGTATATGACAGCTCCTGTAGCAGCACTGGATGAAGGATCGGTTAATACTGGGTGTTGTGATTTTTTATTGAATGTTATTCCATCTCTAAAAAAGAATCAAATTTCTAATTTAGTTGAGCCATATTTTATGGATATGCCCACTCATCGTAAAGAGAGAAATCAGATAACTAAAGCAGATGATTTTAAAAATATATTAATATCAATTGGGGGTGAGGATCCTGCGGGGCTTGCACTTCCTGCTGCAATAGCTTTTGCAAAGTTAGGAAAAAATGTTACGGTGATACATTCTCTTGTATCTGCACTGCAAAAAAAGATTCCTAAACAGCTTTCAAATCGTATCAAAGTACTTTCTCCAGTTCCTGAATTACGTGAAAGTTTATGTGAGTATGATCTGGTGGTTACTCACTATGGTTTAACAGCCTATGAGGCATCTGCGGCAGGATGTGCGGTACTGCTCCTGGCTACGACTGATTTACATGAACAATTGGCAAGTAAGTATGGTTTTGCTTATATTTCTGGAGATAAAAAAATAACAAATACGACTATTAAAGCCGTATTGAATAAACCAAAGCGTTTATATATAGATGCTTTGCAGTATGATGATAAACCTCATATTGAACTCTCTGATTTTGTACGAAGACTTTCTTATGGTAGACGCTTGGATTGTCCTATCTGCCATCGTAAAGAAAACTGGTATGATATGGTAGAAGCTCGCACGGCAAAGCGAACGTTTCGACGCTGTCAAAGCTGCGGTATGGTATATATGTCTTGGACGCTTGATGATAAAGATACCGATTACAGTAAGACTTATTTTTTTGATGAGTACAAAAATCAATACGGCAAAACGTATCTTGAAGATTTTACAACTATAAAAGCTCAATGTGTACGACGAACTTCTATGATTGATTTACTGTATCACCATAAATTACGGTCAGTAACAACGCCAACTATCCTTGATATTGGCTGTGCGTTTGGTCCGTTCCTCGCTGCTGCTACCGATGCTGGCTGGCAGGCGTTTGGAACAGATGTGTCTGAGGAAGCTATCAGTTATGTACGTACTAAATTGCTGTTTCCTGCTGCTTGTGCTGCATTCCCTCATTTTGATGCTATGAAAGAATTTGGAATAAGGGTATTTGATGCGGTTACCATGTGGTATGTTATAGAACATTTTAGGGACTTGGATGCTGTTTTAAAAGCTGTTTCATCTATTGTAAAAAATGGTGGTATTTTTGCTTTTTCTACACCATCTTTACAGGGCGTGTCAGGACGATTTAATAGAGATTCTTTTTTTGCACAAAGTCCTGCTGATCATTATACATTGTGGGAGCCGACTCATGTGCAAGCGATTGTTGCAAGATATGGTTTTAAAGTGGTAAAAATCGTTTCTACGGGACATCATCCAGAACGCTTTCCTTTGGTAAAAAAATATGGTTGGCATAAAAAATCACTTCCGTATATATTGACATCAGCTGCAAGTCATACAATGCAATTGGGCGATACATTTGAGGTGTATTGCAAAAAAATGATAAGATAGAGAGCGTAAATGATGAAGCATATATTAATTCTTGGTGCAGGTTTAATGCAAAAACCTGCCATTCTTTCAGCAAAAGAACTTGGTTATCATACTGTAGTAGTAGATGGAAATCCTCATGCTGTCTGTGTGCCATTTGCAGATGATTTTAGACCTGTCGATTTAAAAGATCGGGAAACTATAGCTGCTATTGCACTGGAGCTGATGCATAATGATGGATTGGAAGCTGTCTTTACTGCAGGTACAGATTTTTCAGCTTCGGTTGCTTATGTTGTTGAAAAATGTGGGTTACAAGGTCACAGCTTTGAGGCTTGTTTGAATGCAAGTATAAAAACTCGCATGCGACAGTGTTTTGAAAAACATGGTGTTCCATCACCACACTTTGTGGATATCCATACTGAAAATGTATCTGAGGTTATTTCACATATACAATGCAATGAATATCCCCTTGTTATAAAACCTGTTGATAATATGGGAGCTCGTGGTTGTAGATTAATTCGTGATAAAAGAGAAGAGCAATATGCAATTGATGTTGCAATGAAATCTTCTAGAACAAATCATGCAATTCTTGAGGACTACATGGAAGGTCCTGAGTTCTCTATTGATTCGCTTGTATATGATGGTACTATGACGATAACAGGTTTTGCAGATCGTCATATTTTTTATCCACCGTATTTTATTGAAGTCGGTCATACGATGCCAACAAACTGTTCGCGAGAAATGTATTTGGAATTGGTGGCTACTTTTGCACTTGGGGTAAAAGCACTTGGTTTGACTCGTGGCGCTGCAAAAGCTGACATAAAATATACAAAAAATGGTCCAATGATAGGTGAAATAGCAGCCCGATTGTCCGGCGGATATATGTCTGGCTGGACCTATCCGTATGCTTCAGAGTGTAATTTGACAAAACAGGCTTTATTGATTGCTTGTGGGCAAAGACCTGAAGAATTAGAAACCCGTAGGGTTGCTTTGCCGTATACCCCTCCTGCATCATGTGCAAAAATGGAGCAACCGTTTGAGTTGTATGATTTGACTTGTGTTGCAACGAGTGCTGAGCGGGCATGGATATCTATTCCTGGTGTTATACGTACCATTTATGGGATGGAAGATGCTAAAAAGGTACACGGTGTAAAAAATATACTACCACGATCAAAAGAAGGTGATAGTGTAGTATTTCCCCGTAACAATGTAGAAAAAGGTGGAAACGTTATTACCTGTCTCCCCGATAGAGAAGATGCAATAGCGGCTGCTGAAAAAGCTGTACAAACTATTGTTTTGCGCCTTGCTCCTCATTGTGAGGCTACTGATGATTTTCTGTCTGGAAAGATAGAAGCCTATGAGGAAGGTTTTCCTCCGGCTGCGTATCCTGGTATTAGTGTGCCATCTGATATACAAACGAAAATTCCTGCAGATACTCCGATATTTGATTATCTTCCAAAGCAATTTGCAGACTTGAAGATTAAAGATTGGAATTATAATACTATTAGCGAAACGGTTTTACTGTTTGATAAAATTGCACCTTGCCATCCTGCATTGGATGCATCTGTATTTTGGCATGCTGTACTGAGGGGTGGTATTCAAGGAGCATTGTATGTCTTGGATTCGCAATAAGCTGCATAAAACTCTTGTATGCATTGTATGTACGTTTTTGTGCTTTTGTGTACAGGGATTTTCTCTCGATTTACTGACTGAGTCACTTAAAACAGGTACCGTTGTTTATTGGGATCCTTTAAGCGGAAACGGCTTGCTTGAAAAAAATGGACATCAGGTTTCTTTTAGTGCTGGACAAAATGTTGTTCTCCTTGATAATCGAAAGCTTGCACTTGTTGATGAACCAGTAATAAAAGATGGAAATCTGTCTGTTACATCTGACTTTTTATCAACGATTGAGAATTTCTTTAAGCAGGAAAGTGCTGATATTCCTTTTAGGGTAGGGGCAATTATTGTTGATCCTGGCCATGGCGGTAAAGATCCTGGAGCTTTGCAGGAATATACTTTCAATGGAAAAAAAGTTGTTGTTAGAGAAAAAGATATTACACTTGCTGTGGGAAAAATGCTTTATAGCCGATTGAAATCTGGATATCCTGATAAGCAAATTCTTATGACTCGCAGTACTGATGTATTTTTATCCTTGGGACAGCGTACTGATATAGCAAATTCGGTGTCGTTAAAAGATCATGAGGCTATTTTGTTTGTTTCGATACATGCAAATGCATCTCTTGATAAAAAAGCTTCTGGGTACGAAACTTGGTATCTTACTCCTGATTACCGGCGGACCGTTTTAGATAAAGATAACAATGAAGATAATACGTTATTTCCAATTCTCAATTCTATGATGGAAGAAGAATATACAACAGAAAGTATACTCATTGCTAAGTTTATCATGGACGGCCTGCAGGCACAGTTAGGAGGATTGAGTACTCCGCGAGGAATTAAAGCTGAAGAATGGTTTGTTGTTCGTAACGCTAATATGCCAAGTGTTTTAATTGAAACAGGATTTGTTACTAATGAAAAAGAAGCTGCATTGTTAAATGATCAGGGCTACTTGAAAAAAGTCGCTTTAGGAATATATAATGGATTAACAGCTTTTGTAACACATTTTGAGCGTTCAAGAGGATTTACAGGAACACAGCAATGAGTACTACCGAATTTTGGAAAAAGAAGGTACAACTTCTTGGATGGCTGTCTTTGCTATTTATTATTTCCTTGCTGAGTTGGAAAGTATTTGGAAACACAGGAAAAAGATATATCTTTTTTTTTAAGTCTTCAGATACGACCTCAGTGATGCAGGAATCACGGTATATACGTCCTATAAATGGAAAAAATATGGTTGTGGCCTATGTGGATGAATTACTCCTTGGACCACAGATGGAACGTTGTAGACCGCTGTTTGCAGCAGGAACAAAGGTGTTGTCATGTTTTGAACACGACGACACTTTATATGTAAATTTCAACGATGCTATCCTGAAGGATTCTTCAGAGGCAGTGACAATTATGGAAGGTACAAAACTTTTTCAGGATAATATCCGAAAAAATTTTGTAAATATAAAAGTTGTAGAGATGTTTGTCGAAGGTATAAAAATGTATGAAGTGAATTGATTTTTTTTGTTATGCGTGTAAAAAAAGCGTTGACAAAATGACATCGTTCATGGATACTAATAATATATACAAGGCTACATCGATTTGATTTAAAAGGAGCTTCGAGCAAAATGAAGAAGACTTTCTATTTCTTGGCAGCGGCGCTGTTGTTGGCTAGTGCAAGTGTGATTGCTGATGAATCAACCATCATTGATTTTACTCAGCTTGATGCAGATTGCGTAAATGATGAAAATGGCAATCCAACACAGAACAGCCACACAGTTATGGATTATTCTGTTGCGGCAGGTATGACTTATACTGACGAACAGAAATCACTCATGAAGACTTCACTTGCTTTGCCTGAGTGGGAAGTAGTACTTAACTCTTCTGCACAGTCAGTTACAAGTGTCTCTTTGTCACAGGTTGTTTCTGCTCCTGTAAAAGAAGAGGCTGCAGTGCCATTTGCTGGCAAAAGCGTAATGGGTGTTCGCATTGAGTTCCCAGAGTTTGCTGCAAACGCATTGGCAAAAGTTGTTCCAGCATTTGATATTCCAGCTTATGAACCTCTTTCATCAGCAGATGCCGATGGTAATCGTCAGGAACCAACTGATGAAGAAAAGGCAAGCGGAAAGACTTTGTTTGAGGACGGCTATGGTGTTGTAAAGAATGTTGGTACTATTAAATCTATCGCAGTTACAACTCTCGGTATGAACTATCCACATTCTTTGTATGTAATGTTGAAGGACAATGATGGTGTAGAACGCCGCTATTTCATGGGTTATCTCGGCTTCGATGGTTGGAAGACCTTGAAATGGAATAATCCAAACTATATTAGTGAAGTTCGTAACCGTGAAATTCGTGTATACCCAATCTATCCACGTGGACTTCCTTATGTTAAGTTCTCTGGTTTCCAGGTAGCACGTGATGCTGGTAAAGTAGGTGGAACTTTCATCGGTTACTTCAAAGATGTTCGTGTAATCTATGACAAGGCTCTTCTTACAACTGATCGTGATATCGCTGATGAAGATTTGTGGGGTATTATCACAAAGAAAGAAAGCGATGCTCAGAATGCTGAAATGATGAGATTTGGTGACAAACAGGTTAATCGTTATCTTGAAAGAGCTAAGATGGCTCAGGAAGAAAACTCTGTTTACGATTCAAGTCTTTCAAGTGAAGCAAACGCTCAGCAATAAGCTAACCTAATTTGATAATTAAGGCTGTCTTTTGACAATATCAAAAGACAGCCTTTTTTATTTGCTTTTAAAGTAATCTTATAGTAAAGTATAAATATATGAAAAAGCATCCTACTGCTTATGAAGACCAGTTACCCGAAAAAAAGCATATAAGAGAAATTTACGAGAAATACAATCCTTTATTTTCTAGTATACTTGCTAATGTCGAAAAAAGTTTACGGAATACGATTTCTTTATCATCAAACCCAACTTTTAAAACGCGTATAAAAAGTTTTAATAGTTATTATCGCAAAGTGTTACGTGTTAAAAAAGGTATTAATTTTGCGACTGATGATTTAATTTGTTTAACTGACATGATGGGAATACGTGTTATTTGCCCATTTTTAGAAGACTTAAAAATAGTTATTCAGCAGGTTCAGGCACATTATAGTGTCAAAGAGGTTGAGTACAAAGGACAGGCAAATTTTAAGGAATTTGGATATGAATCTGTACATGTACTTATTAATATACCTTCTGATTGTATTCCCACTAATTTGTTTGACCCTGCCGGTAATCCATATATTCTTCCTGAGGATCTCGTTTGTGAGATACAAGTACGTACTATATTACAAGATGCTTGGGCTGAAGTTGAGCACGAATTGGTGTATAAAAGCGAGTTTTCACCGTTTGATATGCCGATGCGACGAAAGCTTGCTTCAATTAATGCCAACTTAAGTCTCGCTGATATAATCTTTCAAGAGATAAGAGATTATCAAAGTAAATTACAAACTGAAGTTGAAGAACGCCGCTCTACTTTCTATGAGCAGGCGGATTTGCTTATGAAAAGCACTCCTGAAGGCTCCAGCAAAATATTTGAGAAGATTCATCGAGTTTCCCCCTATGTTCGTGGCACTATTGATGATATGCTTTTGGATGCATTGCATGCTCATAACGATGGTGATTTAGGTCGTGCAATTAAGATTTATTCTATCATTCTTGATTGTGATCCTCGTCCTGCAGACTCTGTCCTTGCTGTTATTTATAAGCACCGAGGAATGGCTTACTTTGCTGAAAATGAATATGACAATGCCTTGGCTGACTTTAATCGTAGTCTTGAATTTGATCCTGATAATTTTAGAACCATATATTACCAGGGTATCGTCTATTCAGTCCAGGAGCAAAATAATAAAGCTTATGATTCATTTACAAAATCTTTGTCATTAAATGAATTTCAGTCTCATGCACATTTTAGACGTGCACTGGTCCTTTTTAAGCTAGGTAGATATCAAGAAGTCTTAAATGATCTCTCTGATGCAAAAAAACTTGGCTTGGATGATGATGAGTGTAGGGCATTACGTCAAAAGGTTGCGGCTAAGTTTGATATGGGAATGTGAAAAAAAACAAAAAAAATATAAAAATTCTTGTTTTTGCTGTTGACAAGATATGAGTGTTTTGCTATTATAACATCATCTTCACGAGAGATTCTAAATGTCTCCTTCGTCTAGTGGTTAGGACATC
>JAILIC010000104.1 GCA_024695475.1 Treponema sp. | reverse complement strand
GGTTGCATGGGAATACATCCCTGTGCAACCTCTTTTTTTGTTTTAAAACTGAAATGTAAAATCACAAAGGGCGGTATACACACATGAATACAGCAGAAGTTTTGGTAGCATGTCTTGAAAATGAAGGGGTCACCTATATATTTGGAATTCCAGGCGAAGAAAATCTTGAAGTTATCAAAGCCCTCGAAAAATCTTCTATACGGTTTATTACCGTACGCCATGAGCAAGGCGCTGCTTTTATGGCAGATGTCTACGGAAGACTAACAGGAAAAGCAGGAGTCTGCCTTTCGACACTGGGACCTGGAGCAACAAACTTGGTAACAGGTGTTGCTGATGCAAACTCAGATGGAGCGCCACTCGTTGCCTTAACTGGACAGGTTGGTACAGACCGGATGCATATCACCTCACACCAGTACCTTGACTTAGTGGGAATGTTTACACCAATCACAAAACGCAGCAAACAGATTGTACGCCCTGATACGGTAAATGAAATTGTCCGGCTTGCTTTTAAATATGCAGAAAGTGAAAAACCTGGTGCATGTTATGTAGATCTTCCATGTAACATAGCCGCAATGGAAGTTCCTGAGGGTGCAGGTCGTATTCCAATCAAGCATCATAAAATTAATCAGGTACTGCCCAGTAAAGATTGTATCAGATCTGCCGCAGCACTTATTGAAAAAGCAAAGCACCCGGTAATTCTTGCAGGTCATTCGGCCGTGCGCAACAATGCTTCTGATGCACTCAAAGATTTTTCATCAAAATTACGGATTCCAGTCATTAATACCATGATGGCAAAGGGAATCATCCCATATACCAGCAACTATTCTCTTCGTACAATAGGAATTCCACAGCGTGACTATCAGGATAAGGCAATGGAAATGGCTGATCTTGTAATTGCAGTAGGATACGACATTGTGGAATTTGCGCCTGCCCGATGGAACAGTAAGGTAAAACACAAGATTATTCACATCGACGCAAACGAAAACCACATCAATAAACTGTACCAGCCGGATGAAGAAGTTATAGGTGATATCTCATATGCATTACGGGAGATTGAATCACACTGCAAACCAAAAGAAGAACCTACTTGGGCTTTTGAAATTCAAAACAAAATAGTTGCCGAAGAAGAGAGTTACAAAAACGACACTTCATTTCCTATGAAGCCACAGAAAATCCTGAGTGACATCAGATCCGTCCTGTCAGAAAACGACATCTTGATTTCTGATGTTGGTGCTCACAAAATGTGGATAGCTCGTCACTATCACTGTTACTATCCAAACACCTGCATTATTTCAAATGGATTTGCAACAATGGGAATTGCAGTCCCAGGTGCATTGGCAGCAAAACTTGTCTACCCTGAGCGCAAAATTCTTGCCGTAAGTGGAGACGGTGGTTTTATGATGAACAGTCAGGAATTAGAAACTGCCCTGCGATATAAGATTCCGTTTGTAACATTGATTTTTAATGATGCACACTATGGACTTATCAAATGGAAGCAGGAAGAGCGATATGGCTCAAGCAGCTGTGTTGACTTTACAAATCCAGATTTTGCAAAGATGGCAGAAAGCATGCACCTTAAAGGCTACAGAATTACAAAGGCTGAGGAACTCGTACCTGTCCTAAAGGAAGCATTTGCTCAAGATGTTCCGGCTATTATAGATTGCCCTGTTGATTACTCGGAGAATCTAAAGCTTTCAGAACATCTAAAAGAACTGGTTTCATAAGGTTATTCTCCTAGAATTCTACACTTGCGTATTCATCACAAAGTGCTTTTTTTGCATTATATTTTGTAGGATCGCCCAAAACATGAATCATAGCTGATGGGTCATCTGAGGATTTATTCATATCATAAATATGAAGTAAAATTTTCATCGTTATTTTATTAAGAATACCTAAACACCCACGCAGATCCATCAGCATTTGTTTCTTTTGTTTTTCCATCGGCCTTATATACTTCAAGCATTTGACAGGCATCAGTATTCAACCAAATATCACCATAATCTGAATTACCTGTTGGTGCAGCACCTGTAATATGTGTGAGGCATTTAATACGAAATTCACTTTATAATTCTTATCTTGGTAAGAGATTCTTACAGTTTGCGTTTCCTTGTTTAGATACAAATCTAATTTGTTTCCATCCAGATCTATATACTTGATTGGATTATTGCCGGCGTAGTGTTAAAAATTACAATATGTAGGACTAGCTGCTCAAAATCACCCTAAAAATGCCTCTTTTTGCTTTCCGAATCTCCTTTGCGTATCATTCTAATCATCACACATGTTTTTTTTCTTCATAAAACCTGCTCTTTTTGGTCAAAAAAGCTCAAAATTCACATGAATTCTAA
>JAILIC010000060.1 GCA_024695475.1 Treponema sp. | reverse complement strand
GCTTTTTGTCGTATCACATCAGTAACAATAATACGTTTTTCTTTATAAAAACTAATTGTACGACGATAAGACTCTAGCATACTGTCTGCAGGATAGGCATGAGAGAGTTCCATAGATAAGGTAGTCACGTCTTTTTGCACGTCATACCGTACCCTTTGAGCCTTATACTGTGCTCCTGCAGCCTGCATCGTCCCATCTATATTGGTTACGTTATGATACAATGATTGCATCGTCCATATTGTATACCTATCAGGCGAAAACGTCTTTTTTGTATACGTCTCTACCCCAACATCAATAATAAATGGGTTGCCATCTTTATACAAAATAAAGCTCCCCACATCATTATGATTATGACTGTCATCATTATCTCCAGCTTTCATTCCAAGACAATAATGAGCATCACGGCTGATATACACACCGGCACTTTTATATGCCCAATCAGATGCCTTTGATATTGCAAGCGGTACTGGATGAGTTGCTACATACTGCATAACTTCCTGGGCAGTACATAACTCCTGCACCAAATAAAACAAATTAATACCCTCATTACTATCAGATGGTCGGAGAGCCCAATGCGGTTTATATTCATGTACCCAATCAAAAGCAGCAAACTGCATCAATACATCGCTACCTATCATTTTTCCAAGCACATATTCGCGTATGCCTGCAGCACCAGCAACAGCGGCACTGTCAGCAAAATTAAGGTAGTACTTACCTTGCGCATGCACATGTACGATATACTCAGCTATATTGCGTATCTTAGGATGTTCAAGTACCGCAGTATACATACCCCCAGTCACCTGCTGCAATAATTGTAAAGCGGTTCCTAAACATAATCCTGCATGCCTATAATACTGAGGCCCCTCATCACAACAGCCGTCATCACCATACTCAGATAAAAATCTGTCAATGCTAAAACAAGCTCGACGGACAATGCGATGTATTTTTTTAGTACCAATACATTCTCTCAATAAAAAAGAAGTAATCAAAACATTTTGTGTACACCAAACTGTCCAATTGTTAGTCGCCTGATGTTCATACCCCATCCACCAGAAATGATCTGTAAGATAGGGATGTATAATACGTTGCAATAACTCGTACTCTATACGTTTAATCAAAGCTGGATCTACCGCAAACAATTCGTCATGGAGCAGATAATAGACCATGGCAATCTGCGCACCAGACTCACAGGCAAATAAATCCAACACTGGACGAGTCACATCAGGAACAGGTTGTTGAGGAGTATCACGTACATAGGTATTATGAGCAGGTAACTGCCAGCCACTTTCTTCACACAAAGCAAACAGATAATCACAAATGCAGTACATAAACCGTTGCTTGTATTCTATACATTCAGCCAATACCAATATGTTTAAAATCACTCGACGATTAAAATAGACCGTTTCAAAATGCACCCGATTACCCGTTTTATAAAAATCCATATATAAAGACAGCGGTAATGGTTGGGGAACTTGTCCAATATACTTTTGAGCTTCCTGTATAATTGCTTGACACATATCTGGATCAAGAGAAGTCCAAACATTTCTGTCAGTAGCTGGAGCACAGGGAACAAACTGATTATAGTGATCCGTTAGCTTTGAAAACACTGACGATACCATACCCATAGTCATTACCTCGCTAATACTTCGGACGTCCCTGCAGTACGATCAAAAATCATGGCATTTGCAAAGCCAACACACCCATCGGCCATAAACATATCTGTAGGGGCAGCAAACTCCCTATGTGCAATCACAACTGTATAAGTACGTGTATCTTTCATAATATTCCATGCTTCAACTTGATCATCTCGAAAAGGAGCGCCTGTAATTGCAGATGTCACCGGGATCTTCTTTACAGCAAGACAGGTATCAGCATCTGTATGTAAAAAGAGGCAACTAGCCATACAGAGAAAACCTTTATGAATGTAATCAACACATACGGTATCCTGTGTAACTGCTTGATTGTAATGTCGCGATATCTGTGTACGAGTCAAACTCGTTTTATACCCATCAGCAGAACAATCAGCAAAAGCTAAAACAGCTCGCGTTTTTTGTCCCTGAAATACATACCATACAGGATCTTTTTCATCATCACCGGATATAGTTTGCCTAATAACGTTTCCTGTATCACTAAAATGAAAAAACTGCTGATAGACATGTATACCTGTACTCAATGCTTCATCAAGTACAAGTAAAATATCAGGTTTTATATATACCAACCGGCGATTAAGCAGTACCCCGTTATCACTCATCTTACCAGACTCTGTAAACAAATAGCCGGTATGAGCACCCTCACCATACACGTAATCCTTATATGACACACATTTTTGATTGATTGCCCGACACAAAGAATGTGCAGTCCAGCTATCGCTCCACACACAATAATTACGATGATCTACCACGATCGTATTATGAGCACAGGGGTTTTTAAAGTCGTAGCGAGCCTGCTTTGATACATACGTATAGCGACCGGAATCACACAGAACATCTTCACCATCAGCACTAACATCAATATGCAACTGATCTGAGTGTCCATGACCAGCTCCAAGCGTACCACAATGGAAATGTATATACGCAGCATCCTCTTTCCAGTCGGATCGGATACATACATTTCCACTTTCCTGCATAAATAAAGAGGTCGGCATTTTCTGACTTTGCATACCTTGATATCTCTGTGAAGCCTCATAACCGGTGTCCCAGATAGTATCAAAATCAAAACGTGATGTCGTACAATACTTTAATTGGGGATCGTCAAAGACATATGCTCCTCGTGCAATATTATAGCTTATATCTAAGTCGTCACTATCGCCCATCATAATTTGATGATGGTCTGGTTTTTGCAAAAAGCAATCAGCAAGACACATCGCCCGTACTTTTTCAAAGAATACGGGTGGAAGCGCTATACCATTACGTTTTGCAAGAACAAGCACATCTAAAAAATCATGGAGTACTTCGTTATGATACATAGGACTTTGTTCCCATTGCATACCATCACGATATACTTGTGTCAGCAGTTCCTTTTCAAGCCGTTCGAGTGCAAGCTGGATATACTTTTGTCCATCAGCCAAAAAAATGCCTGCCATACATAAGCCATGATTAGCAAGCACCCCCCAGTTACTGATTACATTAAAATGGTTATATGCAGCAATAACATGTTCCGCATGTTCACGTATACTAGTGCAAAAAATCTGTACTACTTCATCTGTAATACTCGGACTACCAATAAAATATTGCCAAGCCTTTATCCAATATTCCAGACGAAAGCCAGCTTCTATAGAACGCCAGGCTGGAGCACATGCTGGATCAGAACGCTTTACTTTTTTAGTCCAGTCAATCAATTGTGCAACAAAAGTCCGCGCATATTTTTCATCATGAGTCAACACATATGCTTGCCCCAGACAAATCCAATAACGCATACGATTAAGGGAATACGTCCATTCAGGATCATCTGCTGGTTGATACAACCATTGTATAGCCAGTTTTCCGTCTAGAGCAGAAAAACTGACTGGTTCAAAACAACTTTCCAAATCCCAGCGGCAATCAAAAACAAACTGAGAACAACACGTCTCATCTGCTTTTCGTATAACTTCAGCAACTTCGTCGGGATAGTACTCGCGTACATAACTTGCTATCTGTTCCCGTTCTTCGAGTAAAAAAAAGAAAACTGCTTTTTTATTACACTGATCATTCATGTATACACAACTCTTTTTACATCATGTCGCTAAAAACGTTTACCAATACGGCTCCCAGTTTTTAGACAGGCGGACCAATGCTTCCATATAAAAGTAGTCTCCCCAACTGACACACTCATCTACTCCCTCTGGAGTACAGGTGTTATAAGGAGACTTTTTACTATACGTTCCATGGAGTAATAATCCATTTGAAACAGCATAGTCTTTAACCGCATATGAATCATATAATGATTTTAGCAATTGGCGTGCTATTCCCGTATACACACTACCAGTGTCTTCTGGCACATACTTTGACATTTCAAGTAATCCGCAGGCAACAATGGCCGCGGAGGAGGAATCTCGCGGCTCATTGCTACCATCGGAAAAGATTAAATCCCAATAAGGTACCAGATCTTGTGGTAGTCGCCGTAAAAAATACGACACTACATTTTCAAATAACGTAATATATTTTTTATCCGGTACATATTTATAGGCAAGCGCAATACCATACACTGCCCAGGCCTGACCACGAGCCCAAGAAGAATCATCTTTATATCCCTGACAAGTAGCACCATGATCGGGCAATCCCGTTTCTGGATCCATAAAAAACGTATGATATGTCGAGTAATCCTCCCTAAAAGAATTACTCAAACATGTTTTTATATGAGAATCAGCAATATGACGAAGATACTCCGTATGCTTGGGATCTTGAATGGCAGCCCAGTAGAGCAAAGGAACATTAAGGAGACAATCTATAATATAACGATAGTTGTCTTTTGCTCCCATTTCACCCCATGCCTGTATAAACGCTCCTTTTTGCTGAAATCGTGAAGCAAGCTGTAATGCCGCCAACAACGCAGCCTTTTTTGCATGCTCATTTCCAGTAAGCATATAAGCCGCCACACATGAAGGGGAATATAAAAACCCCATATCATGATGATCAACAGCAATTTTGTTTTCAATACGATGTAAAAAACTTTCAACCAAAACAGAAGCAGATTCTTTATATCCAGCACTGCCCGTCATTTCATACGCCAACCATAGCTCACCAGGCCAAAATCCACAGGTCCACTGATCATTTTCGCAAGGTGCATAGCGATTATGCACACTTGAATGGTTTTGACATGCATGGGTAAAATCAGCACGATTCTTATCGATTTGAGCACAGGCGATGGCAACAGCTTGTTGTAACTCAGTATCAGAAATTTCTGCCTTGTTTGAAAAACGATGTATCATATGCGTTCCATCACCCCTTGATACCAGTAGAAGCAATGCCTTCAACAAAAAACTTTTGTAATGAAAGGAATACTATAAGCACTGGTATTAATACAACAACACTAGCAGCCATAATCAAACCATACTCTGAAGAGTACTGGGTGATGAACATACGAAGACCAATCTGTATTGTTTTCAGTTCCAAACGATTGAGATAAATCATCGGTCCTAAAAAGTCATTCCACGTTCCAACAAAAGCAAAAATTAACAATGTTGACAATGCCGGTTTTGACAGCGGAACCATGATACGAGCCCAAATCTGATACTCATTCATACCGTCAATACGTGCAGCCTCACACAACTCATCAGGAATCGACTGATAAAATTGTCTCATTAAAAATACACCAAACGCCGTAAATGCCTGCAAACAAATGATTGCAAGATGTGTATTATTAAGATGGAACCCTCTCATCATAATAAACTGAGGCACCATATACACCTGCCACGGCATGGCGATTGTGGCAACATAGCACAAGAACATAGTATTACGCCCTTTAAAGTGCAGTTTTGCAAAAGCATAAGCAGCAAAACTGGATGTAAGCATTTGCAAAAAGGTAACAATAAGCGTCAACTTTGCTGTATTGCATATAAATAATCCCAAAGGAATTGTCTGCCATATTTCTTTATAGTTCTGCCAACGCGGATGTTTTGGAATCCACTCTATAGGAAACTTAAAAACATCCTTATCTAATTTTAAAGAAGAAGAAAGCATCCATAAGAAAGGTACCAAAGCCATTAATGCAGAAAGAACCAAAACCGCATAGACAAAGCCTTTCCAGATATTGGTAAGTGTTGTTTTTGAGCGCATAAGACTAGGCGTTTGCATAATTCTTTTCTCCTCTAAACTGAATAAGAGTAACAATAAGAACAAGCAGGAATAATACCATAGCTACAGCACTGGCATATCCCAAATCCCAGTCAATAAATGCAGTATTATAAATATGATATACTAAGACCAAGGTTGATGAGCCCGGGCCTCCCTGTGTTATCATATAAATCTGGTCATATACTTTAAAACTTTGAATAGTCAACATAACGATGACAAAGAATGTTGTAGGTCTCAACTGTGGTAATGTAACATATCTAAATTGTTGCCATTTATTACAACCATCCAATGTAGCTGCCTCATACAATTGAGCACTGATTCCCTGTAAGCCGGCAAGATAAATAATCATATAGTAACCAGAGTTTTTCCAGACACTAAAGAGAATTACCGTAAACATTGCCCAGTCTTTATCAGCTGCCCACCGAGGCAAACTTTCTTCATTTACACCGAGCATCATCAATAACTGATTAACAGGACCTTTTGCCGGATTAAATATCATATTCCATACAACAGCAACTGCAACTAATGAAGCAACATAAGGAAAAAAGTTAACCGTGCGGAAAAAATTACGTGCAAAGATTTTTTGATTTAACATAACTGCCAAAAACAAAGAACAAATAACCGTTAACGGTACTGTTGCAATACAGTATACTAACGTATTTTTTAAAGCAGTCAAAAAGAGCGTATCCTGAGTTAAATTAATAAAGTTTTTAAATCCAATAAATTTTATTGCACCCGAACCATTCCATTGGGTAAAAGCAAGATAGACTGCAAAAAGAATCGGTCCTAAGGTAAATACAGCAAAACCTAAAAAATTAGGCATAATAAAACTATAAGCGACAAGTGTATCTTTTATTTTTCGTTGCTTTAATGATCGGGTAGAAATATCAGCAGTCATGCTTACCTCTCGTATTTCTTAAGTATAAAGAAGGGATGCCAACTATCATACGTACTTGTCGGCATCCCATTCTTATCATCACAACCTATTATCTGGCCAAAATGCCTTTTACTTCTTTATCAGCCTGTGCAAGACCTTCATCAAGAGTAGTATTCAATGTCATGATATTATCATGTGCGCGGTTCAAAGCAGCATCAATCTGTGGAGCCTTGTCGCTGTATGCAATTTCAAGACAAATCTTTTCTGTCTGCAAAGCAGCCTTACTGTTTGCATCCTGTGGGAATCCTGGACGAGCAGCAAGGATCTCAGCCATCTTTGAATTCATCAAAGCAGGATAGTTTCCAGTATTAGCCAAAACTTCAGCACCCTTTTCACCACAAAGGAATGCAACAAATTCTGCAGATTCTTTCTGATGCTTTGAAGCACTGCTGATACCAACACCTGTCAAAGTACCTACAGTTGTTCCAGCTTTAACACCAGCAGCATGAGGAAGTTTTACAATACCCCAGTTTTTAACCTCAGTCTTACCCTGAGCAATCTGGCTGCCCAAAGTAGAAATAAACCATGAGCCCATTTCCATCATAGCAACACTGTTATTGTAGAATACACCAGAGTAATGAGTACTTGTTGTTTTAAGCTGAGCATAATCCATACAAATACCCTCTTTTTGCTGTTTCAATACTCTTTCATAGTATGGCTTCATAAAATCATATGGTGGCTGAACAACGGTGTGACCATCAAGAATAGCCTGACACTGTACCATACTTCTCCAAGTGTGATAGTGAGAGCCATAAACTTTTGAAGCACCAGAACCACTTGTCATCTTACGTGCAAGTGCATCATATTCATCCCATGTCCAATCATTTTTTGGATATGGAACACCAGCTTTGTCGAACAAATCCTTATTATAGAAAACAACACGGAAGTCACTGCGGAATGGCATTTCATACAGTTTGCCGTCTACGGTCATCTGTTCTGCAGCACCATTATAATCTGCAGGATTAATATTGTTTTTCTTCATCAATGGAGTCAAGTCAACCAACTGACCAGCTTTTACCAATGTTGCATAACCAGGAATATCCTTTACAGTTACAACATCAATTGAAGAGTCTCCACCAGTCAGCTGAGTACTCAGCATAGTCTGATAGTCACTAGAACCTAAATCAAGTGGCTCGATTTTGATATTTGGATGAGTAGCTTCAAATGCTTCGATAAGTGGCTTATAATAGACTGTCTGGGTATAATCCCACAAAGCCCATTTTAAGGTAACAGGTCCTGAAGAAGTATCTGCTTCCTTTTTTCCACCAGCAAATAACATTCCAGCAGCAAGCGTAAGTGCAGCAATAGCACTAATCGTCTTTTTCATTATGTATTCCTCCTAATACTTAGATAACTATATATATCGTAGGAGCATTCTTGCGAAAAAGGTATACGAGAATCTGTCAAAATCATCTAATTTTTATAGATTGTCCGATGCATCGATAAAAAACGAATAAAAAACATACAGATTTTATATGGACAGATTGATTTTTCACATTTAGTCTAGGAACCATGGCACAGATTATTAAAAACTATACGGAAGATATCCATAACGATACATATTATAAACAGTACCTTTCTCCCGAATATACCTGCAAAGATATGATATATGATTGTGGACGCACCAAAGAATCTTTGGACGGACAGTGGCACTTTTCTACAGACCAATACGACTACTGTCTGCGGGGCAAGTGGTACGAAGAAAAATACTTTGACGAAAATGGTTTATCACTTCCTGTCGATTACGATTTTGACGGATGGGATACCATACAAGTTCCTGGAGTCTGGAATACACAAAAAAAGGAATACTTTTACTATGAAGGACCAGGCGTATATACACGTACTTTTATCTATAAAAACCATGGCGAAAAAAAGGTCATCTTAAAATGTGGTGCAGTTTATTACAGCGCAAAAGTGTTCTTAAATAAAAAGTTCATTGGGTATCACAAGGGCGGTTCAACGCCATTTTATATTGATGTTACCCCATACATTCAAGAACAAAATCGCATCATCATCGTAGCAGACAATACACGTCGCACAACACAAGTACCTTCAATAAATACTGACTGGTTTAATTATGGAGGTATCACTCGCTCTGTAGAACTTATCCGTCTCCCAGAGAGTTACATACAGGATTTTACAATCCGCTTACAAAAAGGTAGTACAAACATACTCGAAGGCTCGGTAACCGTTGCCGGTAATACATCCATAGCCACAGCCCAGGTTGCCATACCAGAATTATCCCTCACCATACAAGTACCACTCGAAAAAAAAGACGATAACCTGAAGAGTGGCACATTTACCTGCAAGGCAGACCTCTCATTATGGAGCCCCGAAAATCCAAAACTCTATGATGTTACTGTTACCGCTGACTCTGACACCGTTCATGATGAAATAGGCTTTAGAAGCATTGAAGTAAAAGGTAATAACATCTACTTAAATGGAAAAGCCATCTATCTCAACGGTATCAGCGCACATGAAGAAAGCGTACCGCATGGTAAAGCTGCCGACAAAGAAGAAATCATTGCTAATTTTACCTTGGCAAAAGAGCTCAACTGTAATTTTATGCGCTTGGCACACTACCCTCACAACGAGCTTGCTGCGAAACTCGCTGATAAAATGGGTCTCCTGTTATGGGAAGAAATACCCGTATACTGGTTGCTCGATTTTGATAACCCAGATACCTATGCCGATGCACAAAACCAATTATCAGAACTCATCACAAGGGATAAAAATCGTTGCAGTGTCATCATCTGGTCTGTCGGTAATGAAAATCCCGACACTGATTCCCGACTATCATTCATGAGTCGTCTCGCTCAGCACGCACATACACAAGACCCTTGCAGACTTGTCTCTGCAGCATGTCTCGTAGATACGGTAAACCTCAAAATTGCGGACCGATTGGAACAGTACCTAGATGTCATCGGATTAAACGAATACTACGGTTGGTACAATCCGGACTTCCAAAAACTTAATACCCTTATGCAAAACTCCCAGCCAACAAAACCTGTCATTATCACCGAGTTTGGTGCAGATGCTTTAAGCGGGGCATACGGTACTATAGACGAAAAAGGAACAGAAACATATCAGGAATACGTCTATAAAAAACAGACAGCATTAATTGGGACCATACCGTATATAAAAGGTACTACACCGTGGATTCTTTTTGATTTTCGTACTCCCCGCCGCATGAGTAAGTATCAGCACGGATACAATACCAAGGGATTGCTCTCTGCTGATAAAACTCATAAAAAGCTTGCGTTCTACGTACTGCAGGCATTTTATAAAAATCGAGGAACACAAGCAGAGTAATACGTCGAGTCAAGGCACGCTACCGCTTAAAGCCTTGACATCTCCGTTTTTCAGGTTGATAACAATTATCAACCTGAAATTACCTATAGCAGTATATCCGTACCATATACTGCTATCTGCGTAAGAGCTGGAAATGGGGATGGATCAGTCTCATCTTTTACCAAATGACGCAGTGTTAACCCTGTCACTTTTTTTGGCTCAAAATGCCAGCTATGAGGCAAAGTACTCTTTTGCATGGTAAGTGTCATTGTTTCGCCAGTTGAAAACACGACTTCTGCCAGTTTCCAATAATTGTCATGCGGAAAATCAGCTCGTGTCACCAAAACAAGCGTATCAATACATACCGCTCTGCCAAAATCTAAATAGAACTCCGCTTGAGGATCCTGATTAATTCCCCATGATTCATAAGGCCAGTTACCATGACTTTTGTTTGCAATATTACCATCAATAGCATTTCGAGCTGCAAATACCGACTCTCCACGAGTCTCAATATTAGCCGAAGCATGAGGATAACATGCAGTATTATAAGCTGTATCATGGCTATTATAGGCAAGATTTTTATGCATAGTCATTTCGGCCTGAGTAGCAAATCGCGCCTTTAACACATGAATGGAACCAACAAAACACTTAGGATTATAGGAGTACCGTTTTTCGCCAAATGGAATGACAAAGGTATACTCCGACTCCTTACTATAGACATAAGCAGGCTCAAGTACATCATCAAGCTGTATCACTAAAAAAGAGCCAGAAGGCGCCATAAGATGTATGGTATCACCATCAAGATATTCTGTATCATACACTAAGACAACATTATCTTTTCCTTCTTCAGCAGCAAGTACCTTACCCAACTTATCTTGGATTTCAATATGAAGACTATTCATTCTGTTCCTCCCTTTATATTAAAAACAACAACACTTGTCAGTCTAACTCAAATGTACCGGTATATAAATTGTAATAACGTCCTCTTGCAGCCATCAATTCATCATGGGTACCGCGCTCAATAATGACACCTTGTTCAAGTACAATAATTTCATCAGCATTACGAACTGTAGACAAACGGTGTGCTATAACAAATACAGTTCTACCTTCCATAAGGCGATCCATACCTTTTTCGATTAACGCCTCAGTACGGGTATCAATAGAACTCGTCGCCTCATCAAGAATCAATACAGGAGGATTTGCCACAGCAGCACGCGCAATAGACAACAATTGTCGCTGTCCTTGACTCAGATTGTTGCCGTCTCCAGTCAAAACCGTATCATATCCCTGTTCAAGATGTCTGATAAAGGGGTCTGCATTTGCAAGCTTTGCCGCTGCCAATATCTGCGCTTCGCTGGCATCAGGATTACCATATTTAATATTTTCGCGTACGGTACCAGTAAAGAGGTGTGTATCTTGCAAAACCATACCTAAGGAACGGCGCAATTCGTTCTTTGTGATATCCTTTATAGGAATACCATCATAGGTAATCGTACCACAGCCATCTTCTATATCATAAAAGCGGGTCAACAAATTGGTTATCGTGGTCTTACCGCTACCAGTCGAACCAACCAGTGCAATCTTTTTACCTGGCTCCGCATGCAAAGTAATATCATGCAATACAGTCTTTTCTGCCTCATATCCAAACGTGACATGATCAAAGCTGACATCACCTTTCAAAGGCAACAATAAGCCATCTGCCTTTTTCCAAGCCCATGTTCCCGTATGAGCAAAAGACTCAACCAAATGACTCTTTCCATCTTGAGCAGCTGAGGGGGCAGTTTGCATACTATTTACCAATGTCACCGTTCCATCATCAACTTCTTTTTCCTGATCCAAAACGCCAAAAATGCGTTCTGCACCAGCAAGGGCATTCAAAATACTATTAAACTGCTGGCTAATCATCGAAACTGGCTGACTAAAAGAACGTGTATACTGCAAAAATGAAGCAATTGTGCCAATATCCAACACTCCAGAAATAGCCAACGCTGATCCACACATAGCAATAAATGCATATTGTATGTGCGAAAAATTATTCATCATAGGTCCAAGAATATTTGCATATGTATTCGCAGCTGTACCAGCTTTACACAAATTGTCATTTAGAATAGCAAATCGATCGGTAATTTGCTTTTCGCGATTAAAGACTTTGACAACATTTTGACCAGTTATCATCTCTTCAATATAGCCATTCACAATACCGATGTTTTTTTGTTGTTCCCTAAATGACGAAGCACTTTTTGATCCAATTTTGCGAGCAAGAACCATAACTAAGGCAAGCGTACCAATAAGTACCAATGCCAAAACAGGATTAAGTACAATCATCATGATCAATACGCCAACTACAGTCAACATACTGGAAAACAACTGCGGTATCGTTATACTCAACATATCTCGCAACGTATCCGTATCATTGGTAAACAATGACATGAGCTCGCCATGAGGATGGGCATCATAATAACGAATAGGCAGCATTTCTAATCGTTTAAATAGGTCAGAACGAATCGTATATAGTGTATTTGTCGATATATGAATCATGATACGGGCATTAAGCCACGTACAAAACGCACCTAACAGGTAGACAAACAGCATAATCGCTAAGAGCTGCATAAAAACTGACAGGTCAGGATTTTGCCTACCAATAAAAGGAACTATATAATTATTGATAATTGGTTTTAATAAATAGGTGCCAAAGATTCCGGCTCCTGCACTTATCACTACACATATAAATTCGAGTGGCCACAACCACTTATAGGCAGCCATGTAGGAACACAAACGCAGCAGCGTTTTTTTTGTATTTTTAGGCTTTGCACCACCATGTCGTCGTAAGGGAGGCATTAGTCATCATCTCCTTTTTGCTGTGATTGATACACTTCTCGATAGATAGCATTATTTTGCAATAATTGCTCATGTGTCCCAAAGCCATCGATTTTTCCATTATCAATGACATAAATACAATCTGCATCTTGTACTGAAGAAATACGCTGCGCAATAATCAATTTTGTTGTATCTGGCAATTGAGTGCGCAGTGCCTTACGGATACGACTGTCAGTTGCCGTATCAACAGCACTCGTACTGTCATCTAAAATCAAGACCTTTGGTTTTTTAAGCAATGCCCGGGCAATACACAAGCGTTGCTTTTGCCCTCCAGAAAGGTTTACACCACCCTGCCCTAATTCTGTTTGATATCCCTGAGGAAATGACATGATAAAATCATGCGCATCGGCAGCCTTACAAGCCGATATCAGTTCATCATCAGTTGCGTCATCATTACCCCATCGCAGATTCTCACTAATGGTACCGCTAAACAACACGTTCTTTTGCAATACCATCGCCACAGCAGAGCGAAGCGACTCCAGTTTGTATTTACGCACATCAACACCGCCAACCTGTACCATGCCAGAATCTACATCATAGAGACGGGGAATAAGCTGTACCAATGTTGACTTTGACGAGCCAGTACTTCCGATAATTCCCACTAGGGAACCACTGGGGATAGAAAATGAAACATCTTGCAGTACACAATTATCAGCCTTATGGTTATAACTAAAACTGACATTCTTAAAGCGTATAGATCCATCAGTTACAATACTAAAAAACTGATCAGGATCTTTTATATCAACTTCCTCAGTGAGGACTTCCATTATGCGGTTTATAGAAGCACGTGATAACACAAACATGACAAATATCATGCTCAGCATCATCAACGACATAAGCACTTGCGTAACATAGGCAATAAAGCTGACTAGTTCTCCCGTATGCATCTGTCCTGTAATAATCATATTACCACCAAACCAGAGGACACTGACAATTGAGGAATAGATTACCAGTTGCATAATAGGCATATTACAGGTAACAATTTTTTCTGCACGTGCCTGGGCATTACGTACAGCAGCAGCAGAGTCTTCAAACTTTTGAATCTCAAACTCACCTCGTACAAACGACTTAACAACACGTATGGCAATGAGATTTTCCTGCACGATGGTATTCATCTTATCATATTTAGTGAGCATCGATCTAAATCGGGGATAGGCTGTGGTTGTAATAATGGCGAGCACACAACCTAAAAAAGGAATTGCAATAAGGAAAAGTGGTGCCAACCTGCGGTTAAGATAAAATGCCATCACCGTTCCACTTATCAACATTAACGGGGATCGAATACAGATACGGATAATCATTTGATAAACATTCTGTACATTGGTAACATCTGTTGTTAAACGAGTAACCAAAGATGCAGCACTAAAACGATCGATATTGGCAAATGAAAAATCCTGCACCTTTGCAAAAAGCTTTCGGCGTAAGTTACGCGAAAAGCCCTGAGAGGCTATTGCTGCAAAACGGGCCCCAAAAGCACCACAGACTAACGAAACACAGGATGCTCCTATCATCACGGAACCTAGTCGTAAGACAGTATGTATATCTTGGTTAGCAATACCAACGTCAATGATTTTTGACATAATCATTGGTATAAAAGTTTCCAAAAGAACTTCACCAATCATTACCAAGGGACAAAGTATCGTAAATGCCTTATATTTTTTTTCAAGACCACCAGTCAATGTACCAAACGTAGACATTCTTTTACTATACTATAAATACCGCAAAAAGTAAGATAATAATGTGTTATCTCACCAAGTAGTGTGAGTCTACAAAGAAATAGTGTGTAATTCATCTTACCGGTACCAGCAGTGCCTTTGCTGATGAAAAGCACGTTTTATTTTTTTGCTATTTCGTAAAGCGGATACACTTTTTTTGCAATTTCCTGTAAATCTGCGACACGGCTTTCGTTTGATGGATGCGTACTTAAAAGTTCAGGAACGCTTGCTGATGAAGCAGCTGACATTTTCTTCCATATATTGACAGCTTCATACGGATCGTAACCAGCGCGTGCCATGAGTTCTGTTCCGATGTGGTCTGCTTCAGTTTCGTGCTTGCGTGAGAATGGTAGACCGACCGTAAACTGAGCAGCCATACCGAGAACCTGTGTACCCGTCTCTGTAAGTCCGAAAAGTGCTGCAGCGGTGGCGATTCCCATATTCTGAAGCCCTGCCTGACTTGCCTGCTCACGGCTGTGCTCTTTGAGTGCGTGTGCGATTTCGTGCCCCATGACGGCAGCAAGTTCTCCGTCCGTGAGCTGGAGAGAATCAATAATTCCTGTGTAGACAACGATTTTTCCACCCGGCATGCACCAAGCATTCACGGTTTGGTCAGAAATGACATTTATCTGCCAGTTCCATGAAAGGGCATCAGAACGGAATATCGGAGTTTGTGCAATCAGATTATTTGCTATTTTTTGAACTCGCTGGAGAGTTGCCTTGTCGCAGTTGAGTGTGCCTGCATTTTGTGCCTGTGCAAGAACTTCAGCATAAGACTGCTGAGCGCTCTGTTCCATCTCCTCTTCTGAGACGAGTAGAACCTGTTTGCGGTCTGCCCCGACACTACCGGCAGATGTTGTGGTTGTAAGACAGCCTGTAAAAAAAACAGCTGTTGCAACTAGAAAAATAATTTTATTCAGTTTGTTAAGTACGTTTTTGTTCATAATTTTATACGATATCACTGTTCAAAATTTCAAACAAGGTCTGTGTAAAAACGATGGTGAATACTGTGTTTCTTCATTAAGTGGTAATATGTATATGCTTTGAGAGAATAAAAATCTGTTATTACCGTAGGATTGCATACCCTTTCCCTTGACCACTATCAGTCCATCATGATAGCGTCATCTTAGTAACAAGGGAGTAGCTTGTTATCTGCATCTCAGCAGGTAATAGCATAATTTCGTCATCACGAGAAGAAAATCTTCTCCGAAATATGTTCAGGAAACACTGTTTTCTTAGAAGCGAGACTTTTACTGCAAATTTTTTAGGTTTGCAGAGAAAGTCTCGTTTTTTTTCTGCGAACAAAAGGAGAAGGTATGGTTTTCTTACAGATCTTGTTTCTTGTGCTCGGATTTGGTGCGCTTGTAAAAGGTGCCGACATCTTTGTAGACGGAAGTGTAAGCCTTGCACATCGTTTTCGTGTTTCGTCGCTACTAATCGGACTTACAATCGTTGCATTTGGAACAAGCATGCCGGAACTTGCTGTAAGCACTACTGCAGCCCTGCAAGAGGCAAACGAAATAGCATTGAGTAATATTGTAGGCTCAAATATCTTTAATCTGCTTGTAATACTCGGCCTCTGTGCCATCATACGACCACTTCCTGTTGATTCAGCCTTGCTTCGCTATGACATTCCGTTTTCGCTTATTGTAACTTTTTTTTCGCTTATTGTGATTGCTTTTCATATAGTGCTTGGTGGAACTTTTTTTTCACTGGAAATGGAAGCAGCTGCAGGCTCGGTTACCAGACCATTTGCCGTTACACTCCTTGTGTTGTTTACTGCCTACCTCGTGTATCTTATTTATGATGCGAGAAAAAATTTACTGCCGAAAGAAAAAAAATGTCTGCTGCCACCGCTTTGGAAAAATATTCTTTTTATTGCTGTTGGACTTGTACTTATTATTGCAGGCGGAGAGGCTGTTGTCTATGCAGCCCGAAACATTGCACAAAAAGCTGGTATGAGTGAAACACTTATAGGGCTTACGATTGTTGCAATTGGTACGTCACTTCCAGAACTTATTACAAGTATCGTTGCTTCGAGAAAGGGAGAAAATGCACTCGCTGTAGGAAACATTATCGGCTCAAATATCTTTAATCTGCTTTTTATTCTGGGTATATCAGCGGTAATACGCCCCGTGACGGTAAATGTAGCATCCATCTATGATCTTGCCATTTTAACTGTTGTAACCGCAGTATCGTTTATATTTGCACTGTCTAAAAAGACAATCAGTCGTAAGGAAGGATTTTTTATGCTCGTACTATATATAGCTGCTACCATCTTTGCAGCAATCCGCTAAAAAAGGCTGCTTGAATGCTCAGTTCCTCAGCAAGCTGTTTACCTTTTTAGAATTAGTATTGACAAGCTGGGGCCTTAAAAGTTCTTGAACAGACTCTTGAGAGACCATTTTTATTTTTTATGTTAGACTGATTTTATGAAGATCGAACATGTAGCACTTTATGTAACTGACTTGGCAAAAGCCAAAGACTTTTTCGTGACCTTCTTGAACGGTAAAGCCAATGACGGCTACCACAATCCAAAAACAGATTTTAGATCTTATTTCATTACCTTCGATGACGGGGCACGTTTAGAAATTATGACACGGCCTGAACTTGTGTCACAGAGTAAGAATCCTTACAGAACCGGCTATGCTCATATTGCATTTAGCGTTGGAAGCAAAGACGCTGTAAATGAACTTACTGCGAAACTTGCTGCTGCAGGTTATTCTGTTACCAGTGGCCCGCGTACAACTGGCGACGGTTATTACGAAAGTTGCATTATTGCGCTTGAAGATAACATGATTGAAATTACGGAATAATTGATCAGTTATGCACCTGTGGATTTACCTCACCATAACTTGTATTTGTGTATTTGAGCTTTCCGTAAAGTACAGTCTATTCTTGAGAATTCATTCTTATCATGGTAGTATACCCGCAAGTGGAGATTAGCAATACATGGCAACACCTGTTACGTTACACAATGGCATACTAGAGCTTGATTCATTCCTTGACGAAGCCCAATTTAGCAAAACAAATGTCAGTTCTGTTATGAAAGAAGAGGGCCTTATCGCAACCTGGAGCGACAAGCAAAATAACGGGCAGTATACCTTTACACCGTGGCATTGTACCGCTACAAAAAAATTGGACTCAGGACATATCGCCTATACAGCTTCGCTATCACAATTTTCGATAGATTCTGGCGTTGATTTGCCAACATTGCTTGCACAAGACAGAGAAAAAGCACAAGGTGCAAGTTTTGCCATCTGTACTGCTTTACAACAGTTACAAAATGTTAATCCGTCATTTAATGTCTGTGGAGCCGGTGGCATCATCATTTGTAACAACGCAAATCAAACGCGCTACCCTACGCTCCTCTTTTTACCATACAATAGTTTTGATACATTCTTACATGGATCTCCTGATTATTTTACTTTACAAGCTGCATATCAACACCCCTATGCAAGTGGTACGCAAGCCATAAACTATACTGCAAGCACCATCGCCTACCAGGCACTATCTGGGGAACTCCCCTATACAAATCCTGACACCTACAATACCGATGTCATGGACAGTAACTGTATACCGCTTATATATAGAATAAATGGCATAAACAATGCACTTTCTCAAGCCATACAGCAGGGCCTCGCATATAAACCAGCAGATCAAACATTGCCTTTGCCACTATTGCAAACCGAATTAGGGATACAGAAAGATGGCAGTATTATCTGTTACCCAAGACAAAAACTACTGTCTGATGAAGTCTTTTTACAACAAAGTGCAAAAGCATGTACAAAACAAAAAACTCGTATTAAGAGGCTACGCTTTTTTAGAACCTATAAAACAAAGCTGATTACAGCTGCAGTGATTATAGCTATTGTATGTATTGCATCCCATAATTACATACAGGCAAACAAGAATAGACCCAGTTCCATAGGATTATCTCCACTACAAGTAGTACAAGCCTATTATGAAGGTATCAATACCCAAAATGCAGAATTAATGCAAGCTATGGCACAAGGCAACAAAGCAAACACCTATCTCAGCTCCGTGACAACACTCTTTATCACAGGAAAAATACGACAGGCCTATGAAGGAATTGCCTCCCCTATTCCTCCAAGCTTATGGATGATACACGGGGCAAAACAGGAACAACCTATTTTTGGTCTATCAGGGCTAAGCGTTAATGGAAAGCCTCTGTCACTTTCTGATACAGAAATACCCACAAGAGGCAATCATCCACAACCACTAGCACAACCTTCTACTCTCACACAAAACTATAGTGTCTCCTATTATTTGTGGTATACACAAAATGACCATATCATGATCCAACTCTATCATGATGACATCATAGTAACCTATACGCATAACGCCTGGCACATCACACAAATAGATGGTACAGTAAAAGAAATTCCAGTCGATTCTTCGTTTTTTGATACCGTGCAGTCCACACTCATCCAGACACATGGTGATGTACAAGCAGCAACGAATGTATTACACAAACTGTATCCATGGTTCCCTACAAACCAAGAATTATCCCGATACATGCAATAAAACCTCTTACAAAAGTACAAAAAATGTCAGCTTGACAATTTTTACGATAGTGTCTATCATCAATACATAAGAGGTAAACCTTATGGAATATAATATTGAGAAACAGCACGCAAAAGGCAAACTGCATGCTATTGAACGAATTAAGGCTCTTTGTGATAAAGATTCATTCATCGAAATTTATTCCGGTGTAAGACACCACTGCACTAATTTTGGTATGGAAACAAAAGAAATCCCATACGATGGTGTTATTACAGGTTTTGGAAAAATCAATGGACGCAAGGTAGCTGTATATGCACAGGATTTTACTGTTCAAGGTGGAACCCTTGGTCTTAAACATGGACAAAAAATAGCAGAATTAATAGAAAAGGCTGTTGAAGCACGTTGCCCTGTTATCGGTGTAAATGATTCAGGTGGAGCTCGCATTCAGGAAGGTGTTGATGCATTGTGCGGCTACGGCGATTTGTTCTATCAGAATGTCCGTGCCTCAGGTTCAATTCCTCAGATATCAATCATTGCTGGTCCTTGTGCTGGCGGTGCCGTATACTCACCAGGAATCACCGACTTTATTTTTGCAATTGACAATATCAGCCAGATGTTTATTACTGGTCCTAAAGTAGTAAAATCAGTCATGGCTTTAGACATCACTCCAGAAGACTTAGGTGGAGCAAGCATTCATTCTAAAAAATCTGGTGTAGCACACTTCCGTTGCAACAACGAAAACGAGTGTTACGAAAAAGTACGCAAGCTTTTGGATTATATACCTCACTACTTTGGTGATACCATTTCTGCTAATCCCAAGTTTAAGTACAATGCCAAAAAGGCAGAAAAAGCACTTGCGAGCATTTTACCAGAAAACACCAGACAAACATATCAGGTAAAAGATGTTATCAATGCAACCGTAGATGAAGACAGCTTCTTTGAAGTAATGGAAGAATATGCAACCAGCTGTGTCGTTGGTTTTGCTAAAATCGAAGGAAAATCAGTTGGTATTGTAGCCAATAATCCAGCTGGATTAGGTGGTGTTCTTAACTGCGACTCAAGCGATAAGATTGCACGCTTTGTCCGCTATTGTGATTCTTTCAATATTCCACTGCTCACCTTTGTTGATGTACCAGGCTTTATTCCAGGTCCAGATGAAGAGCAAAAAGGTATTATCCGCCATGGTGCAAAGGTAATCTATGCATATAGCGAAGCTAACGTACCAAAAGTTACCGTCATCTTGCGAAAGGCATATGGTGGAGCATATATTGCAATGTGTTCAAAGCACTTAGGTGCCGATTTTGTCTATGCATGGCCAAAATCAGAAATTGCAGTTATGGGTGCTGAAGGTGCTCTAGGTATCCTCTATGCAAAAGAAATGAAAGACCCGACAAAGGCACAGTTTGTAGCACAAAAATCACAGGAGTATCGTGATACCATCATGACTCCAGCTGTTGCTCAGCAGCGTGGATATATTTCAGAAATCATCCAGCCAGAAGAAACCCGCCGCCGTGTAGCTGAAAGCTTAGCATTCTTGGCTGATAAAACAGCAATGGATAAGCCACTTAAAAAGCATGGCAATATTCCTCTGTAATTGATGTACAAGCCATAAAGCACAAAGCCCTGACTGTGTAAAACAGTACAGGGCTTTTTTTATACGAGCAATATGTCTTATTACAGATAGTGTTCAACAAAATACGTAAAGACACACAGTCCATCAACGGTATCAGTACGTGCATTTGCAAGACACATGCGTTCCGGATGCCACTGTACGGCAATAATAGGAAGCGTTTCGTGTACGATAGCCTCAATAATACCATCCGTACAATATTGCACCGCCCGTAAATTTGTTCCCAACACTTTTATTGATTGATGATGAGCACTATTTACCATTATGCTCTCTTTTTTATAGATGTCATATAAAAACGAATCATGCTCAACGGTAGTAGCATGTACTTTATCGATAGACTCAACCCGCTGATGTACATCACAATCGCTGACATTTTGTACAAGACTGCCACCAAAAAATACATTGATAAGCTGCAATCCACGGCAAATGCCCAGTACAGGCTTTTTAGCGGTAACTGCCAACTGCAATACACGTTCCTCAAGAGCATCTAATGAATCATTTATATTTTGTGACTCAGTATTTTTTTCATGATATAGAGCGGGATTAAGATCACACCCACCAGGAATAAGAATACCATCAACTAAGGTAACGAGGTTCTCTATATCAGACTCATCACAAGGAACCGGCATCGCACCAGCTGCTTCCAGTGCATGATAATAGTTTGTCACCAAACAAACACTATTATCTCCGACAACTAAAACTTTTTTCATGTATATATAGCCCCACTTATTATGCACGCTGTGTCAAAGAAGCAAGAAATGCCTTAGCCCGTTCTGTTTTTGGAGAAGTAAAGAATTCTTCTGGCGGTGCTTCTTCAAGAATGGTTCCATTATCCATAAAAACAATACGATCAGCAACAGTACGTGCAAAATTCATTTCATGAGTTACAATAACCATTGTCATACCTAAATCTGCCAGTTCCGTCATAACTGACAATACTTCCTGTATCATCTCTGGATCAAGAGCACTGGTAGGTTCATCAAACAACAATGCTGTCGGATTCATAGCAAGCGCCCGTGCAATGGCAACACGTTGTTGCTGTCCACCCGAAAGCTGAGCAGGCAGCTTATAAGCCTGGGACTCTACACCAACTCGTTTTAAAAGCTGAAGCGCCTGCTTACGAGCTTCTTTTTTGTTCATATGCAAAACTTCAATAGGAGCAAGTGCAACATTATCGATAATCTTTTTATGTTCAAAAAGATTAAATGACTGAAAAACCATGCCTACTTTTGACCGCACGTGCGCCAGTTCCTTACCTTCGAGTGGTAAAGGTTTACCTTCTATAAGAATTTCACCAGAATCTATAGTTTCAAGTCGATTGATAGTACGACATAATGTTGATTTACCCGATCCTGACGGACCGATAATAACAACAACTTCTCCTTTATGTACACGTAACTGTATATTTTTTAGTACATGCAGTGCATTAAAATGCTTTTCAACATTACGAAGCTCTATAACGGGAACTTCATGTTGCATATCAGAAGTCTGTTCCATTGAATTCATACTATGTTCCTTATTTCTTGTTACTCATTCCAGCTAGCCCATGATGAGCTGCTAACGATGACAATGTATTTAATCCATAATTCACCAAAATATAGAGTACGGCAACCAGTAAGTATACTGACAGCATTGCATCATAATTAGAAATGAGTACTTTTGCATTCTGCATTAAATCTGGAAAATTAACGATATATGCAAACGTTGTATCCTTTACAACAATAACAATTTCGGCAATTAATGAGGGTATAACATATCTAAATGCCTGCGGAAAGACAACTTTAAAAAATACCTGTCGTTCCTGCATTCCCAAAGAAAGTGCTGCTTCTGACTGTCCTTTTGGTACAGCATTGACACCAGAGCGTAATACTTCAGCAACAACACCTGCTGCTGAAAGTGCAACAGGAATAGCTATTTTGCAAAGTGGTATCATCTTAATTCCTAGCGCAGGGAGCCCAAGAAAAAAGAAGTAAATAAGCAACAATGTCGGTACACCACGGGTAAACTCCAAAACAGCTGTCGTTACAAGCCGTATCGTTTTATACCGACTCAGCCTGCCAAGCATCAGCAAAAAACCGAGACAAAATGCAATACCACCAGATAAAAGTGCAGACTCTAAAGTACCCAGTAATCCTTTGCCTAAAAATATCCATGTTGTAGCACGGCAAAAAAAGAACCAATACTGCCTGTTAAACTGTCCCGTAGTATAAAAACGGGCGAGCACTGCAAATGTAAGTAACGTCAGTATAATCGCAGATATGACAGTTGCGATACGTATTTTTTTGACTGTACGAGGACCTGGTGCTTCGTAAAGATAATCGAGTATGGCAACATCAGCGTGTTTCATCGTACAATCCTTACTTTTTTATCAATTTTATTACCAATCTGTCCTATAACAATTGCCGTAGCACAATACAATAAGGCAGATATTATAAATGCAGCAATACCTCCGGTATCATGGGTATTTATGTAATCAACAATACCAGTCAAATCCTGAGGATTTAGTGGAACTTGAGATGCCAAAGCCGTCGTCAACATCGTTGCAATCAACAAATTAGTCAGCGGAAGTACTGATGCCCGCAATGCCTGTGGTAATACTATATGTCTGACTATTTTAAAAAACGAAAAACCCAGTGCTCTGGCTGCTTCTATCTGTCCAGGTTTAATAGTATTAATACCTGAGAGAAGATAATCTGAGCAAAATGCAGCTGGAATCAATGAGGTCGCTATTAAGACACAAATATAATACGATAAGACGATATCCAGATATGGCAACGCATAGACCAGTACTATCAATAAAGCAGCCCCCGGGATATTACGAAATATCTGAATATAGAGATTTGCAGTTTTTCGCAATATCGATATGGGGGATATACGTTGGATAGTAACGGCAACCCCTATGGCAAACGCAATGGCAAAAGAAGAAAAAGTAAGCTTCCATGTCACGAGCAATGCCATAAGGTACTTTTCGCCATATGTAGCAAAAAGCTGTGTTATACTCATAAGTAACTGATACGATTACTGAACAGCTGGGGCTGCAGGAGCTTTTTCGATACCAGTACGGTTACCAAGAGATATCAACCAAAGTTTTTCCCATGTACCATCTGCAACAATTTTCTTTAAGAATGTATTTACAAATGCTACACCATCACTATCAAGTGGCAGACCAATACCATAGTTATCTTCAGAACCAAAAGAGTCACCGGCAATTTCATAGGTATTTGGATTTTTTACAATGGCATTCAAAAGCAATGTATAGTCAGTAACATAGGCATCAACACGTCCCTGCTGTAATGCAGTACGAGCTTCAATATCATTTTTAAATTCCTGAACAATAGCTTTTGGTGCATATTCAGCAAGAATAGAAGGACCGGTAGAACCAGATTGTGTGGCTACCGTCTTTTCTGCAAGGTCATCAATTGAAGTAATCTTCTTATTGCCATATTTAACCAAAATAGCCTGTTTAGATGTATAGTATGGACCAGCAAACGAAATTAATTTTTTGCGGGCTTCGGTTATTGAATAGGTTGCAAAAACTGCATCAACCTGTCCGTTGCGCAAAACAGCCTCACGGGTACTAGAATCAACCTGTGTAATTTCAAACTTTGTTGCATCACCAAGGATATATCGTGCCAACAGCTGAAACAATCCTGCATCAAAGCCACGGATACCATTATCTGTTTCGTCAAGCTGACTAAATAAGAAAGAAGTACGTACAGCTCCTACACGCAATACACCAGCTTTTTTTACTTGAGAAGCCCATGCATTTGCAGCAATTTCAGCATCATCTGCAACAACACCTGATGAAAGCAAGGAGTCAAATGCTACTTTATCGATAGCAGGAGAAGATGCTGGCTGTGCATTTGCAGCAGCTGGAGCATCGCTTTTGCCACCAGCAAAAAGAGCAGCAGATAATACGATTGGTAATACGACTTGTAAAAAAATTTTTTTCATAAACTCACCTCTAATTCGAACATACACTATATTAGATACTTATTCAATAGGGAATTTAAAAAAATATTTAACAAAAAAAAGTGTACCTCCAAAAATTGTTTTCAAGTTTTTAGGGTACACGTAATACTTAATCGTATGTAAACTTTCTATGAACGCTTTTGGTTTTCAATCCAATAGACAAATAATGGTATACACGTCCATTGCAGTACTATACCTGGCAAAGAAGCAGGTATACTCGTCCATACCCTGAACAACTGCTGATGGGTATCACCCAAAATATAAAAGGCAACAAACACTGCTACCATACGTAGCACCCGCCCCATCACTTGGGCAACGACCACTTTTAACAGTAATGGAAGTCTCTCCTGACGAAGTAAGCCTGCCGTTAATCCATAACCCAGCAGCTCAACCATCATAAAGGGGAGCTGGGCAGCTGTTGGCATTCCAGACAAGGCAAAAGCAGCCACAGGACCTCCAAGGCCAGCAATAGCGCCTGCATACGGACCAGCCAACAAGCCTACTATAATGATAGGCAAGTGCATAGGGCTAAAGGCGACACCAGGAGCTTTACCAGCCCCACTGATAACACCAATCTGATGAAATACTTGTGGTACTACGACTGCAGCTACTATTGCAAGTATTGTTGCAATTGATTGTAGTTGTGCAGACACAGGTTTTCGTTCTTTTCTCGTAATTGCTATTAAACTCATATAATGTAGTATATCATATGTGTAAAAATTATCTATACACAAAGCTGCTATAACACAATGTATACAGCAGCTTGTACCAACCTTTTACACCGCCGCAGCTGCCGAGCCTAGTGTAATATCATTATCAACACTGACCAATTCGTAATAAAGACCTTGCTCTTCCGTCAAGAACTGACGCAAATATGCAGAAACACGATCCTTTAAGCCATAGGTTTTATGGAAGGTTGTGCCATTACATACTACACAGACAGGATGGAGCGGATTGGTTCCCTTACCACTTTTTATAACTGCAGCTGCTATACAGCCAGCAGCAAGACACGCACTACGCTGAATAACAGCATCTAAGATATAATACATTGTTTCGTAATCTTCGGCGGTTCCCTTTGATACAATGGCACCTAATAGTGTTGTATCATCAAATGGTGTATACATAAAACGGTCCATATCATATAAAGAAAATCCACCTTGTTCTTTCTCAAGTTTACCAAATGCGCCTGCAAAGCCATCAGAAAACAATGACTCAGCAATTGCATGGCGGATGATAATAGTTGCCAACAATCCCAGATATCCGCCAGAACACATTTTTTCCATAATAAAACGGCCTGGTCGCTGAGAAGCAGCATCAAGCTCTTTATCAAAGTCACTCATCGGCAGACGATCAAAAGAACCAATCTCATTTACAACAATCTGACTAGCTGGTATTTGCTCATACGAGTGTGCAATCTTGCCAATAGGTTTACTTTCTATATAGGCACAATTCATGCCTGTACCTAAGATAAAGCCTACATAGGAATCATAGCGTTTTGAGCTACCCCCACAGACACTACCAGCAAGCAAAGCTGCAGTAGTATCATTAAGCATGGCAATATGATCAATAGCAGTCCAGCCACGAGCCCGTAAGGCTTCTGCCAAACATTTACCCATATGAGAGCCAACAACTTCTTCTGCCTTTATTTCTTTTGAAAACTCTACAATCTTACCATCACCGTCAGGAAGGATTTCCATTGAATATGAAAAACAAAAACCAATTACCGATGCCTTGTCTTTTAAATGATCAAGATTAGCTGCTATGGCATCAAAAAACTCTGCTTTAGAATATTCCCGATCAATGGCTGGCATTGCAGTTTTTTGCATATCACTAATAATAGGAACACCATCAGTATCAAAAGATACCAAACAGGATCTAAAATTAGTGCCTCCCGCATCGATGACAATTACCTTTTTATTACGAGGCATATGCTCTGGAGGCAAGGTCCATACAGGCAACATAGCCTGTACACCATCCTTTATATGTCCACCAGCCTCGTAACCAGTTGCATGAGCTAAAGCTTGCTCCATATCATACAACAAAGCCGAAACGACCGTGCGCATGCCACAACTTTCTCTGGTAAATCCATAACGACTTAAAAAAGCATCTACTTGTTGACGTATATAAGAGGTTGATTTCATACTGTATTACACTTCCGGTACAGGATAATGAGATTCCATATTGTTAAAATACCGAACAGTTCCTACCTTAAGCTCATCAGTAGCATCATCAGTACATGCAATAATTGCATTCTGATGTAATTGCAATGCAGTTATTGGCCACATCTGGCTGACAGCACCTTCGACCCCCTGTGCCAAAGCCTTAGCCTTTGAACGGTCAGTAACCATAATTATAACTTCACGGGCATCACAAATAGTACCAACACCAACAGTAAAGGCCCGAGTCGGAACCTTTGATAAATCGCCCTCAAAAAAGCGAGAGTTTGCTGCAATTGTTTCTTGTGTCAAAGTCATAACACGAGTTCGAGATGTCAATGAGGAACCAGGTTCGTTAAAAGCAATATGTCCATCACTACCGATACCACCAAGGAATAAATCGATACCGCCATAAGCCTTGATGGCCTTTTCATAGGCAGCACATTCCTCTTCTGGATTTTTTGCAAGACCATTAAGAATATGAATATTTTCTTTTTTAATATCGATATGCTTAAAAAAGTGGTCATACATAAAATAGTGATAACTTTGTGGATGATCATCTGCAAGTCCAACATATTCATCCATATTGAAGGTCACTACATTCTTAAAAGAAATCTTCTTTTTGTTATAGAGTTTTACCAAGTGCTCATACACACCAATAGGGGTACTTCCGGTAGGTAATCCTAAAACAAAAGGTCTCTGTTCTGTTGGATTTGCATCCAATATACGACGGGCAATATAATTTGCAGTCCACTCTGAACAATCTGCATAATCTTTCTTAATAACAACACGCATACACACAATCCTTTTAAATCTATATATTTTACCGTGCTTCTAACTCACGGGTTATTAACAACGGCTTGCCTTGAGCCAAGACAAATTGTAAATTAAAATGCTTGTCAAACACAATAACATCACTATCAAATCCTGGTACAAGCATTCCCTTTTTTCGATATCCCATGATACGAGCAGGATTTGCAGTAGCACATTTGACCGCATCTGCAACAGGAAATCCAAAATGAACAAGATTTTTTACACCGCGAATCATCGTCAATGAAGAACCTGCAATTACTCCATCAGCCTTTCGATGGAAGCAGCCACCTTCCAATATGACTTCTTCTCCATTAGCTGTTAAATGCTCACCTTCTTGTTCAGTTGGTTTAAGCGCATCTGTAACTAAAACAATTTGATCTGACGACTTATCTTTCTGCAATAATTTAAACAAATCGGGATGAACATGTACGCCATCTGCAATAATTTCGCAAGACATTTCCGGGTGTATCAATACAGCACCTACCGCACCTGGGTTGCGATGGTGCATCTGGCTCATAGCGTTAAAAAAGTGCGTAGCATGAAAAATACCAGCCTGCATACCTTCGACCATATTACTATATGCGGCGTCTGTATGCCCAGCCTGCAGGACAATTCCCTTATCGATACAATACAAGGCAAGGCGACGCATTCCTTTTAGCTCTGGAGCTACAGTCATATTAACTATATGCCCCTCTGAAGCATTCCACAGGCGTTCCATCAAATCTATATCAACAGCTTTTACCGTTTCAGGACGCTGGACACCCAGTTTATTTGGCGAAATAAATGGACCTTCCAGATGAATACCCATAATTTTTGCACCATTTTCACGTCCCATGGCAGCAACAATAGCCTTAATAGAAGCTATCATAACTCCTTCATCAGCAGGGTACATAGTCGGGTTAAAAGCAGTAACACCATACTGCCCTAAATCATAGGACATCTGTAATATATTTTCGGTAGTACACTCATCCGTACCATGGCCTTTAAATCCATGAATATGAGTATCTATGAGACCAGGTGCAATATAGGCACCATGCACATCTATGACACGGACCTCATCATCAAACGACTTTTGTTTAAATCGTTCTTCTGAAAAAACATCAACAATTTTACTGTCTTGTATTAAAACGGCACAACTATCCATTTCTGAAATGCCGTTCAAAACTTTTCCATTATGAAGACACAATTGCATGAGAAAACATCCTCCGTAAGCACGTTTATTATAGCGATTTGCAATTAGAGGGTATATACTACTGAAAAAATGCAAAAATACTTATTTGGACAGTCTACAATGGATCAGCCCTTAACTGCACCAGCTGTCAAACCTTCAATAAATTGTCTGGACATAGCCAGATACATTGCTATAACAGGAACAGCAGATAACGTAAGTACGGCTAATACTTTTGACCAATCTGTCTGATACTGTCCAAACAAGCGGGTTACACCTAACAACAACGTCTTTGAAGCATCATTGGTAATAAACAGCAAAGGAAACCATAAGTCATTCCAAAACGGAACAAGATTATATATACCTACCGTTGCTAAAGCGGGACCCAGCAAAGGTACAATGATATGTCTAAAAATGACAAAGCGAGTTGCCCCATCCATGACACCAGCCTCCGTCATTTCTTCAGGGATTTCTCGTATAAATTCCGTTAAAATAAAAACTGCAATAGGAATACCCATCGCCACATAAATCGGTATTAACGATGCTACAGAATTAAGCAATCCCAAATTACGAATCATTTCAAGTAAGCGTATCGAAGCAATTTTTATCGGCAACATCATACCTGCAATAATAAAGAAAAATAACCCTTTTGACAGTTTCGTATTCCAGCTGGCAAAGGCATAGCTTGCCAAAGCTCCTAACAGGAGCACAAGAAATAACGAAATGGACACGGCAATAAATGAGTTTTTGAAATAATTGAGAAAATCTCCATCCTTTAGTATTAAGGCATAATTTGCAAAATTCCATTTCGATGGCAACCAAAATGGATTTGCATAAATAGTAAGTCGAGTTTTAAACGAATTGATGATCATTACCCATAACGGAAACAATACCAATACTGACCAGAAGATGAGTATAATATGAGCACCTATATGTTTTTGTTCCCACTTTAAGGAACTTATTCTTTTTTGCTTCATGGGAAAACCCTTTTTATCAATAGTATCATTGTATGTTTTGTGTCTTTTTCAATGTCGGTATAACACCAAGACACAATACAAAGAAGGTAATAGTTGCAATTGCCGCTCCCAAACCTGTATCAGGAATACCAACAGGATGTTGACCAGCAATACCAACACGATAAAATAGCGTACCTATAATATCAGTTGCATATGCAGGAGCACCATTAACATTTTCCATCGCAAAAACAACGTCAAAAGCATTAAAATTATTAACAAAGGTAAGGATAGCAATCATACCAATAACGGGAAGAATCATTGGTACTTTTATCTTACAAAATATCGTAAAACCATCAGCACCTTCCATACGTCCAGCTTCGATAAGTTCTTCAGGAATGTTCTGCAAGGCAGCAGAAAACATCATTGTAGGGATACCTACCCATTGCCAACAAGAGACAAGTGCAACAATGGGGAGTGCTGTTTTTTCATTACCAAGCCAAGGCTGTGCCAAAAAGCCTAAATGAATTTTTTCAAGCATGGGACCGGCCCACACAGGATTTAACATAAGTTTCCACAAATAACCAGTAATCAATACAGCTAATGTAGTAGGGATAAAAATTATAGTACGAAACAATTTTTTATGTTGCATCGTTCTATTGGTAAGTAATACTGCAAATAAAATTCCGAGTGTATTTTGCACCAACATGTGGATTATAAAAAACACACAGGTATGTCCAAAAGCACCCCAATATCTCGTAGATTTTTCAGGATCGGTAAACAAGGTTATAAAGTTTGCAAGACCAACAAACTTTTTTGGTCCTGTGGGATTTCCGCTGAACAAACTCAACACAAGAGAGCTCAGCAATGGATAAGCCATAAAGATGACATAAAATGCAAACGCAGGAAGCAAATAGGGCACCCAATATGTTCCTGGCATGCTTATTCCTTTTTTCATGAAACAACCTCAAATCAGCGTAGAGACAACCAATACGTCCGGTCATAGCATACTTTGATTGAGGAAACTATGACTCAGACGTTTTTCCAGTTGAAAACAAATTTCAACTGGAAAAAGACGATACAACAAAACAGAGATACACTACTTACGAGCAGCTACAGAATCAGCAGCCTGCTGTGGAGTCTGAGTACCTTTGATTACTGAAATGACAGCCTGGTTCATTGGAGCATACAAGTCCATCAATGCTGGCCATACAAAACGTGCATCGGTATCTTTACCTGTATTGAGTGAAAGGAATTCATTTGCATGAGCATCTTCAAGAGCAATCTCATACTTAATCATTGGATAGTATCCAACAGGGAGATTGCGAGAAGCTGTTGTAGCACCTTCTTTTGTACACAACCATGCCAGGAAAGCTTTTGCTTCCTCTGGATGTGCAGTTTTTGTGTTCATTGTCAAAGCCATATCAGGATGGAAACAAATGACTGTCTTACGACCTTTAGGAGCTGGCAAAGCAAAAACGCCCCATTCAAAATCAGCATCACTGTAAACACCAGCTGTCCAAGAGCCATCCATGAACATGACTGCTTTTTGTGTATTAAACAAAATCTGGCTGTCATTATAGGTAACAGCTTCAAAACCTTTTGGTAAATAAGGAGCTACTTCTGCCATTGCCTGGTAAGCAGCTACGAATGCTGCATCATTAAGTTTCTTTGAGCCTTTTTCATACTGTACGCGTTCTGCAGCACCACCAACATAATCAGGTACTACACCACCGAGGAAAAAGCACTCCAAGATGTCCCATTCATCAGCAACACCGTTGGCAAGAGGTGTATATCCTTTAGACTGCAATGTGCGGCACAATTGGATAAATTCTTCCCATGTATTTGGAACAGACAAGCCCTCTTTTTTGAAAACACTCTTGTTGTAATATACTCCATGAGAAACAGCTGCAAAAGGAACCGCAAACATCTTACCGTCTTTTGTTGTCCAAGGAGCACGGTTAGACTCACTAAAATTGTCCATCAAACCAGGAATATCAGTACAATCTGCGAAAAAACCTGCTTCATACAATTCCTGTCCAGTTGCATAGGAACGTGCATACATCAAATCAGGACCTGTACCACTATCAAGTTGCAAACGTAAAGTAGCATTATAATCAGAAGGATTGGTAGGCTTAAAATCGATATGAACATTAGGTGCAACCTTGCTGTATTCTGCAAGCAGATTATTCATTTGATCAACATCATCAGCTCGCCAAGAACCCATTGTCAAAACAACCTTTTTTGACTCCTGAGAATCCTTTGCACCCATTGCAAAAAGAGATGCACTCATTGCCACAGCAGTAGCAATAGACAGAAGAATTGTAAGTTTTTTCATATTTCCTCCATAATTTTTTACTTACCTAATTATAATTTTGTGGCGAAAAATAGCGATTGTCAATAGAAAAGAAATTCCAGTCAGCCCTAAACAGTAAAAAAATGAGCATTTTGTGCCGATAAATCAAGAGAAAAACCATCATTTAAGACTATATATATCATGGAGTTCTCTATGAAATCACCTATTGATGATATACGTAATCACCACAAAAGCATCTCTTTAGCTTGTATTGTTCTATATCTCATGTGTACACCTCTCTCTCTCGGTGCACAGACTCAGGAGCAAAGTCAACGATTTGTGTTTTCGTTTACTAAGGGTGATTCCTATCGTATGTTATCTACGGTAAATGAAGATGTCTCCATCAATCATGTACGCAGTCATCACTCAGAAATCGTCAGCAGAGTCACCGTCCATATCGAAGATGTAGATTCTGAGGGCAATGGAATTCATAAAGCAACATTCATGACCTCTGATGAGGCACGAGGTGCCGTTACAGGAACCCGTTTTACCTGGTCAGAGGAATACCAGAGCGAGTATAAAAAAAATCCCAACGGGGAACTCACCATTGACGACTCCTATTTTATGCCCGTTGTCCGCAACATGCCTATATTTCCAGATCAAGCAGTAAGTGTCGGTGATACCTGGAAAGCAACTGGGTACGAAGCACATGACTTACGCAGAACATTTGATCTACAAAAGCCATATATCGTCCCTTTTGAGGCAGAATACACCTATGAAGGCCCCGTAACAAATAATGGAAAAACATTGCACCTCATTACGGCTCAATATGCACTTTACTACGAATCACCTCGTCCAGAAATCCGCACCGGCCAGCCATATTCGGACTTTCCAACGGCAACCTCCGGATACTCATATCGCGAAATCTATTGGGATGCACAAAAAGGTGCTATCGATCATTACGATGAGGAATTCAAAATAGCTATCGAGACCGCATACGGAAACCTATTTCAATTTATTGGTACTACTCATGTCGAAATAACAGAGTTTACCCATATCGCCACACCACAAAACGTACAAAAACTCCAGCAACAAATTGAGCAACTCAACATAACCGATGTATCAGTCAAAACTGATCAAAAGGGATTAACACTTAGTCTTGAAAACATTCAGTTTAAACCTGACTCAGCAGAATTACTCGACAGTGAAAAGGAAAAAATCAAAAAAATTGCAGGCTTACTCAAAGCATATGATAAACACGACCTCTTGATTACCGGACACACTGCCCTTGCAGGAAAGACTGAAACACGAAAAATCCTGTCCGAACAACGGGCACAGGCTGTTGCAGATTTTTTAATCTCTCTTGGAGTCAAAGACGCCTATCATATCTTTACCAGAGGGTTAGGAGCTTCCCAACCAATAGCATCGAATAAGAGTGATGCAGGCAAAGCAAAAAACCGACGTGTAGAAATTACTATTATGGATAAGTAATCACAGCTATTTTATATACATGTCTCTTTTATTACGTTCTCTTGTTATATATACAATGAGGAAATAAATGACACATCTTATCCAACAAACGGCACAAATTGTTTTTGGTATCTCATCACTACATAAAATGCAAAAGATTGTCATTGAGGACATTCTGTTATATACAAGCCGACACTCAGCCTTAGCTTCGCAAACTACACAGCAAGATGATGTACAACCGCATCGCATTGTACTTTTACCAACCGGAGCCGGAAAATCCTTATGCTTTATGCTTCCAGCCTTATTATCATCAGGGCCGACACTCATTATCTATCCTTTGCTCGCATTGATGAATGACCAGGAACGCCGACTCGAAGCACTCCATATCCCCTATACCACCTTTAGAGGTGGTATGACAAAAGAACAAAAACAAAAAGCATTTGAAAAAATACGACTGGGAGCAAAATGTATCATTGCCAATCCAGAAGTATTACAAAACACCGTACTTTTAAACCAGCTGGCTCACTGTAGCATAAGTCATATCGCCATTGATGAAGCCCATTGTGTTTCAGAATGGGGTGATACCTTTAGACCAGCTTACCTCACGCTCGGTACAATCATCAAAAAAATTGCTCCAAAAACGGTATCCGCATTTACCGCTACTGCATCAGAACCAGTACTTAAACGCATTTCGCAGGTACTTTTTGATGATAATGCACGAGTCATCCAAGGAGATGGAGATAGACAAAACATTCACTACTACACTCATTTTACAGAAGCAAAAAACAAAGCATTACTTCATTTTGCCATTACCGAGCGACGTCCATTAGTCATTTTTTGCCGCACTCGAAAGCAGGCAGAGCAAACAGCCTACACACTCGCCCTCTATTTTGGAAATGATATAGTACGCTTTTACCATGCTGGGCTTGAAAAAGAGGAAAAAAAAGCAGTTGAGTCTTTTTTATTTACACAACCACAAGCAATCATTGCGACAACCTGTGCACTGGGCATGGGAGTTGATATACCTGGTATACGAACTATCATTCACCTTTCACCACCACCCAGTGTTGAAAGCTACATGCAGGAAAGTGGCAGAGCCGGTCGCGATGGAAAAACAGCTAAAGCTATTCTTTTCTGGAATACATCTGATTTTGATCTTATCAAAAAAGACACAACCGGACGCATGCAGTTTTTTATAGAATATCTGCAAAGTACACAATGTAAACGAAAACTATTACTCCAAGCATTAGGCTGTCCAGATGCCGAAAATATATCATGTACAGGCTGTTCCGTCTGCAATACCAGCTTACAGGACAGACACAAACAATCAGATGGAGATTTTGCCTATTCCCTCATAAAACGACATCAAAAACAATGGAGTTTTATAGAAGCATCATATCAGATACAAGTAGCACTAAATAGAAGAGACAATCCTTTTTATCACAAAAATGTATGGGATCATAAAGATGTCATTTCTATTTTATTACAACTACGAAAGGAACAAAAAATACATCTGATCAAGACACGCTTCGCTAAAAGCCTTGACAGAGTTACGATAACTAAAAAAAAGCTGTAAAGCGTTTTGTATTACTTGCTGTCGCCACCGTTTTCCCCGCCAGCATTTTCTTCTGGCTTTTTTTCTGGAGCAGGAGCTGTCGTACGTACAGTTCGTACCTTTGGAGGCTTTTTACGATAATGTTGTACATATGAAACAAAATTAAAAAACAGTACAACCCCTACTGTTGCAATGATGACATATTGATTTGTTACAACTTTACCAAAAACGGCAAATACTTCACCTAATGAAACACTACCCATATTCCTACTATCGGCTTTTTTTGAAATTGGCATTATGGGCACCATTGCAATTATCACAGACATTTGATACGATTTTTACTATTCAGAGAGAGGAAATATAACATGACAGGAATTGTTGATTACAATGCTGGCAATATATGTAGTGTTGAACGTTCTTTGAGCGCATTACAAGCACCCTACCTATTGTCAAAAAATCCATCAGATTTAACAGAATGTGACAGACTTATTTTTCCAGGAGTTGGAGACGCAGCATATGCCATGGAACAACTAAACAAAACTGGATTTGATTTATTTCTTAAAGAATGGGCACATGCAGGTAAACCACTTATGGGCATCTGTCTTGGATCCCAAATCATATTTGACAGTTCAGAAGAAGGTAATGTCACTTGTCTTGGTTTAGTTCCAGGTACCATTAAACACTTTGATTCACTTATAAAGCAGTCAGGCACCTCTAATACTGTAGAGTTAAAAATTCCACACATGGGATGGAATGATCTGGTTTATAGCAATGGAGGATCTTCCCTTCTTGATGGAATTCCAGAGCACAGCGATTTTTATTTTGTACACTCTTACGTAATACAGCCTGTAGATTCTTCTATTATAAAGGCATATTGCAACTATGGAATACAGGTACCAGCTGTTATCGAGTATAACAACATCTCTGCATTCCAGTTCCATCCCGAAAAATCAGGTGAATCAGGTATGCGTATTTTACGTAATTATGTACAAAACGATATCTCTCAGGAGGTAGTCGCATGTTAAAAAAGCGTATTATTGTCTGCCTCGATGTAAAAGACGGAAGAACTACAAAAGGCGTTCAATTTCAAAATAATATAGATATCGGTGACCCTGTTGAGATGGCTGCAACCTATTACAAACAAGGTGTAGATGAACTCGTATTTTATGATATCATGGCAAGTACACGAGGAAGAGGTCCCATTCTTGATCTGATTGCCCGTGTTGCTAGTCAAGTCTTTATACCATTCTGTGTTGGTGGCGGCATTGGTTCTGTAGAAGATATTCGCTCTACTATTCTCGCTGGAGCAGAAAAAATAAGTCTAAACTCTCAGGCAGTTAAAAACCCGTCACTCATCACAGAAGGTGCACGGATTTTTGGAAACCAATGTATCGTACTTGGAATGGATGCTGCAAAAGACGAATCAATGCCGAGTGGCTACCGTGTATATATAAACGGCGGACGTGTAAAAACAGAGCTTGATGCAAGACAATGGGCTCAAAAAGCAGTCTCTCTCGGAGCTGGTGAGATTGTTTTAAATTCGATTGATGCTGATGGAACAAAAGCAGGCTATGAATTACAATTAACACGCATGATTGCAGAATCTGTACCAGTTCCTGTTATTGCTTCAGGGGGTGCAGGTACCGTAGCACATATGAAAGATGCTCTTACCGAGGGTAAGGCTGACGCAGCTTTGATAGCAACCATGGTACACTCAGGAAAGTATACGGTACAAGGCATAAAACAAGAATTACATAGCATGGGCGTACCCGTACGGTTATAACAGACTTGGCAGTACACAAGAGGAAACTATGAATGAATTTAAAGAATGGTACGAAGAAATAAACGGAATAAAAAAATTTAAAAGAGAGTTTCGGTTATATTTTAGCCAGTGTACTATAAAACATGAAATCAGTTTTGCAGAAATGCTCAAACTTGCATCCGATATAGCTGTTGAAGATTATCGAGAACGAGGCATGTCGATTGCAACACTTTTTGAAAACGATTATATCATTCTGGTTTCGCGTATGTCACTGCGAATACATAAGATGCCTGTCGGTGATCAAAAACTGACACTCACCACATGGGAAGAAACTCCAGAAGCCTTTCAGTTAAAACGATGCTATCAGTTTTGTGATGAAAACGGAACTCCGCTCATTGACTCTGTCAGTGCATGGATCATCGTAAGCCCTACCACAAGACGTATCGTTCCAACAAAGCTTTATACCTTGCGTACGCCACCAAGTTATACCGAAGAACACAACTGTATGGAACCTGGTAAAATACAGATTCCATCAGAATTAGTACAACTCAATCAGCGTCCTATCTGCTATTCAGATCTAGATGGCAATGGTCATACAAACAACTCTCGATACGGTGCTTTTACCATTGATTGTTTGCCTCCTGAGTATCAGGAAAAACAGTTTACCGACTTTAGAATTAACTTTGCTAAAGAAGCAATGATTGGTGATATGTTGCAGATGTATGCAGCTTTTGACACCGACAATAAAAAAATTATCGTTGTCGGTAAAAAAATATCAAACAATGAAATATGCTTTGAAAGCGAGTTATATTATAAATAAAGAATCACAAGTCCTAACAAATAGTGTTACGTCAGGTCACTGCTTTAAATGTCAGTGCACCTTGCGTCAACCTATTCGATAATACAATAACGGGCACGATTGTGTTCCGTCTCAAATACATCAACTGCATACAACCATGCACTTTTTTTACCAGGAGCATAAGAGACGTCCAATCCCAGCTGAGCTAAAACAGCTACAAGCTGACTGTAAATATAATTGGCAATACGTTCTGCACTAGGGTTTTGATCAAATACTGGCATATCATTCAAATTAGTATGATCCATTGCACCGCATACCTCTTTGAGTGCCTTTTTTAGCTCCGTAAAGTCCAATAGCATACCGCCAGCATCTAATTGAGAGCCTCGTACATGCACATACACTTTGTAATTATGTCCATGTAAGTTTTCGCACTTGCCATTATAATCACGTAAAAAATGCGCAGCAGCAAAATCAGTTTCTACTCTTACTTCGTACATATATGCCTTGTACTTTATACGGGTTTCGGGGTAAAATCAACATGTATGCTTAAAAAACTATCAGAACTATTGCCATTTATAGAATGTACCATTGTTGCTGCAGACTGTCACACTCATGTGCCAGACACAACAGTTGGCGATATTACTGTCACTGATTTGTTCTTTGATTCTCGAGAAGTAACCCGAGGATCGTTGTTCTTCGCATTGCCAGGAACCCACTCCGACGGTAATGAATTTATTCCAGAAGCTATCGATAATGGTGCTCATGTTATCGTTTTTCAGGGAGTCCCTGATATAAGTATTCAAACAAAAGTTGCCATGCTCATGGCAAGGCGTGCACTTGAAGCATCTATTGATCCAGATGCAGATCCTGTACTGCCTGTATTTTTACACGTTAAAGATGCCCGTTTTGCAATGGCACCACTCTCAGATGCTTTTTATGATCATCCATCCAAAAAGCTCGCTGTCATCGGTGTCACCGGCACCGAGGGTAAAAGCTCTACCGTATCATTTATCTGGCAATTACTTCGTAAAGCTGGTAAAAAGGCTGGTTTTATCTCAACAGTACAATACTCCCTCGGTGAAGAAGCAATTGCCAATCCGCAACATCAGACAACACCTGAGGCCCCTATCATTCAGCATCATCTGTATGAAATGTTGCAAAACGGCTGTGAGTATGCCGTCATAGAATCATCTTCTCATGGACTATCAAAAAAACTCAATCGTTTGGGCAATGTGCTGTTTGACTGTGGTGTTTTTATGAACGTCACATTAGAGCATTTGGAGTTTCATAAAACATTTGAGCAGTATAGAGACGACAAGGCAAATCTCTTTAGGGCATTAGATGAACATGACCATATCAAATGTATCAATGGTACCGAGCAAAAGATTCCTGCTTTAGGAGTCGTTAATCTTGAAGATCCATCTGCAACCTACTTTATGGATTGTACCAAGCAGCCTATCTACGGGTATACCACTGAAGGACAGGCAGGCAAAGCCGCTGCAGAAACAGGGGCAAATGCAATGCCACTACCAAAGATACCTGACAATATGCGCTATATGATAGCCCGCAATATTGCATCAGCCCGTTTTGGTCTTTCATTTAGCATTGATACAGATGGCTCATCAGCTTTGTTTCCAGAGCACTTTGATCCCGTGTTGCCACGCGAGCATAAACTGTTACACTGTAATGCACAAACTCCTGGAGCATTTAATGCCTATAATATCATGGCTGCACTGATTGCAGTAAGCGGAGTTTCAGGACTTCCATTTGAAACGTTAGTACAACATGTTACAGAGCTAACTCCTATTACAGGTCGCATGACTGTCATCGATAAAGGGCAACCATTTGAAGTCATTGTTGACTATGCCCATACCCCATCTTCATTTGAGGCTATCTTTCCTCCAATCCGTAAACGTTGCTATGGCAGACTCTTTGCCGTATTTGGCAGCGGTGGAGAGAGAGATCTTAAAAAACGTCCATTGCAGGGTGCTATTGCTGCAAAGTTTTGTGATATTATCATACTTGCAGATGAGGACCCTAGGGGTGAGGATCCTGTTAAATTGCTCCAGATGATTGCAGAGGGAGCAGAAAAAGAGGGTAAAATCAGAGGTACTGATTTATTTATCATCCATGATCGTCCCGAAGCAATTAGACAAACATTTAGCATGGCACAAAAAGGAGATATTGTACTTCTTTTAGGTAAATCCCATGAAAACTCAATTATTTATAAAGATCACATCATGCCCTATGATGAAATAAAAGAAGCAGAAACAGCTCTCGGAGAGCTGGGGTGGAAATAAAAAATGAATATAGCAGTTATATACGGTGGTAAAAGTGGAGAACATGAAGTTTCATGTATTTCTGCATCGTCTGTTGCACGTAATATTGATACTACAAAACACACTGTTGTACTGATCGGTATCACAAAAGATGGTAGATGGTATAAACAAAGCCAAGCTCTCTTTGATACCATCAAGAAAGATGAAAAAGCCGTTTTGACTATTACAGAAGAAGAGTCCCAGCTTATTTCTATTATTCCTGGTGCAGAAAAAGGCTCTTTTGCCGTACAAGGAAAATCTTTAGACATAGATGTTGTCTTTCCTGTATTACATGGTACCTACGGTGAAGACGGTACTATCCAAGGACTCTTTGAGATGGCAGATATTCCATACGTCGGATGTGGCGTTATGGCAAGTTCTGTTACCATGGACAAAGAAAAGACAAAACAGATTTGGGCACAGGCTGGATTGCCGATTGTACCATACATGTGCATGAGACGGAGCGACTTAAATGACTCCGCAGTTTATGACGCCTTATTCCAAAAAGCAATCGATACTCTGGGATTCCCATTATTTATAAAACCATGTTGTGCAGGCTCATCAAATGGAGCCTCACGTGCAAATACACCAAAAGAATTTTCAATGGCACTTATGGACGCTTTTCAGTGGGATGACAAAGTATTGATAGAAAAAGCAATATCTGCACGCGAAATTGAGTGCTCCGTTACCGGAAACGCAACTACAGCAAGCGCTGATTGTGAAGCAGAACAAGTCAAAGCATACATTCCTGGTGAAATTATCCCAACACATACTTTTTATGATTATGATGCTAAGTATACCGATCCAGATGGTGCTGCATTGCAGATTCCTGCAAATCTGTCAAAAGAACAAATCGAGCAGGTTCGTTCCATAGCAATCAAGGCATATACCGTACTAGATGCAGCCGGTTTAAGCCGTGTTGACTTCTTTATCGATAAAAATGACGGAACACTGTATCTCAACGAAATTAATACCATGCCAGGTTTTACGTCTATCAGTATGTTCCCAAAAATGTGCGAAGCAGCAGGGCTAACCTTTACACCGCTCACCGAGCTGCTGATTACTGAAGCTATTAAACGCTACGCTGACCGCAAAGCATTACGTACATCATTATAATCGCTGTAAACAAAGTGCCACCTCTAAAACATCAAATGCTTAGAGGGGGTCTTTTTCAAATTTCGGAGGACATTATAACTCATGCCGGATTTATTTGACTCTGCCTCTCATACTTCAAAAGAGCCACTTGCAGCTCGCATGAGACCTCGAAATCTTGATGAATATATCGGACAGGATCATATTGTCGGTAAAGGACGCTTACTTAGACGAGCCATTGCCGCAGATCAGCTATCATCAGTAATCTTTTATGGTCCTCCAGGCTGTGGCAAAACAACACTAGCTCGGGTCATTGCCAACCACACAAAAAGTAATTTTATTACTCTTAATGCCGTCCTAACAGGAGTGGCAGACATACGACAAGCCATAAAACAGGCAGAAGAACATTTTAAACTGTATAACCGGCGTACCATTCTCTTTGTTGATGAAGTCCATCGATGGAACAAAGCACAGCAAGATGCCCTCCTCCCTTGGGTTGAAAATGGTACTATCATACTTATCGGGGCCACAACTGAAAATCCATTTTTTGAGGTTAATAAAGCATTAGTTAGTCGCAGTAGAGTGTTTCAATTAAAAGCTCTTACCCGCGATGATCTCGTAAAAGCAGCGACCATGGCATTAACCGATAAAGAGCGTGGATATGGTCATTGGCATGTAGAGTTTGAAAAAGGGGCGCTCGATCATCTCATCGATACGGCAAATGGTGATGCCCGAAGCCTGCTCAACGCTCTTGAGTTAGCTGTCGAAACTACACCCGAAAAATGGGAACCTGACCATACGCCTCCCATTCCTGCATGGGAATCTACTATATATATAAATAAAGAAGCTGCAGAAGAATCCATACAAAAAAAAGTAGTCTTGTATGATCGAGACGGTGACTACCATTATGACATTATCAGCGCGTTTATAAAAAGTTTGAGAGGGCGTGATCCTGACGCTGCAATGTATTGGTTGGCACGAATGGTACATGCAGGTGAAGACCCTGATTTTATTTTTCGCCGCATGCTTATCTCCGCCTGTGAAGATACCGGTCTGGCAGACCCTTATGCCATCAATGTTGTCACCAGCTGTGCAGCAGCTTTTGACCGAGTCGGTATGCCAGAAGGTCGCTACCATTTAGCTCATGCAGCGCTCTATCTTGCCACTGCTCCTAAAAGTAACAGCAATATGGCTTTTTTTGACGCACTCGCATCTGTAAAACAAGAAGATGCCGACGTACCAAACCATCTCAAAGATCCAAGCAGGGATGCAGAAGGTTTTGGTCATGGATCCGGCTACTTGTATCCTCATGCCTATCGAGATCACTGGGTTGCCCAACAATACCTTCCTGATGCATTGGTCGGTCGTGTATTTTATACCCCTAGCAATCAAGGCTACGAAAAGACAATACGACAAGATGTATTATCAAGACGCGAAATCCAAATTGCGCAGATACTCGGTACAATTTCGCAATCAAACCAAACTGAACAGCGCTCTGACAGTGCAACAACAGGATCAAAAAACTTGGAAGCACAAAAGTCAGAGTTTGGTGCAAACCCTATCAGCGACTGGTGGGTAAATGAACATTTTAAAAGCGGACTGTTAAAAAAAGGCGAACAACTGACTTTTAGCCCCGAAGATCCACAAAAAGAATCTACTCTCGATAAAGCTGACAATCATTGGAAGCAACGTATTGATACAAATAAGGCAGATATCTTGCTGCGAGTTCGTAATACCATGACATCAATGGCAGAGCTGTTACGTCATCACCGAAGCCTTGTCTGGAATGCCGATGATGGACTTTTAATTTGGGACATTACACGAAAAACACCCGAAGGACTTACCTGTGGTGTCTGCCGCACAGAAAAGGGAAAAGAAATACTTGCCCAGTATGGTCGTACTTTGGGAGATCTGGATAAACCGATACTTACCAGCATCCCCCAACAAACAGCACAGGATTATATCACCAGTCAGTATGTAACTACAGCACTATCACAATGTGTACAACAAGTTGATGGCGAAATTATATTTGATCGTCTCTTTTTTAGAAATCCCGTATATTCACGCCAATCATTGCAAACGTTTGTGCAGACACTTTCTACCCTGTTGCAGCAACAACCAACCGTACTCTCAAAAGAGTGGTGTGCCATTATCGCTCAACGCATACCGTGTAAAGGACAACAAATTTCACAGCTTATCAAGGAACAAATACTCCACGGTAAAACAGATGAACACTATACTCCACTCTTAGAGCAAATGCAAAAAGCAGAAGTTGCCTTTTTTTCTGATACTGCAAATCCACTATTTGACTGGGATTCACAAACGATTACTACAGAGCTTACACAGTCATCATTTGCAGTTACTACTCAAATACAATCAGTATCAGAAAAACGGAGAATAACCACGGCAGACATAAAGACATGGTTTAATAGTGAACACTCTGCATATGGATCATGGATTGCGGAAAAGATAGGAATAGAGCAAACACAAGCAATTGCAGACCTTCTGTTACAAGAATGTAACAGAAGGATCTTCGATTGGAATACAGAACTTGCGTTCTATACAGTCAGCTCCATGCTATAAGGAAAAAGGCATTGCTGATACATCTTCTGGCAACATGTCATTTAATGAATAGGTTGCATGCTCATTATACAAGTCGATAAAACCTGTCGGCTTTAAGTTAGTTTCTTCACCTTCATCAGGAAATGTCATTGCCGCCAAAGACAAAATCTCAGCATCAGTTGTACCATCCGGTAGAAACATAACAATATTTTTAATTGGATCGCAATACATGCTACACATCATAAGCTTCTACCTCCGTACTCTAATGATACCCTAGTTATACCAGATTGTCAAAACGACAGGTTTAGATTTCATCACAATCCTTAATAATTTTTCTAGCAACGGCAAGTCCAACAAACGCAATCAGACAAATAAGCACTGCGGTCTTTTTAATAGAAGTAATTATGCCTGTTGTGATGCAGATAGTAGCCAACCTTGCTGGATAATTAATAAGCATTGCAGTTATTCCAATATTTTCCGTATAATCTAAAAGAAGATAAATCACCGGCAGAATAATAAAATAGCGTAATCGACTGCCTGATTTTGTCACCTTTTTTAACAAAAAGCTTAACCAACAGAACATAAAAAGCATTAAACTCGGCGGAAAAAAAATATCTAATACCATTACCTTTGTAAGATAAAAATCTCGGCCTGCTTCTCCCATTGATTTTAGCAGGTTATACGCAAAATCAGCTGTGTATCGTGTTTCAAAATCCAGAATATTTGTACCACCACTTACTTTCAACAAACCTGCGACTCCTATCGGACTAAAATCAATAAGATACAGCATAAGACCAAAGAACAATGTTGCCGCAACAGCTGTCTTCACGCTCACTTTAGAAACCAAATAATCAATTTTATTTTTCATTTTATTCCTCGATAACAGAGTGTGAGAGTACGGAGATCTTACAAATCCAGACCATAACCAGTGCCGTGACAAATGCAAGTATATGACTTACCAAAAAGCCACCCCAGATTCCTTCCAGATTAAAAAAGCCTTTGAGGATAACTGCAGCAGGAATTCTAAAAATAAGGTAATAAAGAATCAAAAGCACCATCGCCAGGCCAGGCTTTCCAAGTCCTGTAATATACCCCTGCATACAACTTGTCAGCATATAAAGAACATAGCCAATGCTTATTACCTTAAAAAACTGCATGACAATTTGTGCAACTGCATCCCCCTGCCCAAAAAATCTTGTAAGTACAGAAGAAAGATAAATCACACTTATTGAAATAAGTGCAATCATAATTCCGCCTGTCAAAAGACTTGATCGTAAATATGCACCTGCACGGTCAAATCTTTTTGCACCCATACATTGTCCAACTATTGCCGTTACTGCCATACACATTCCTGTTGTAGGCATGAACATAATCAACTCAAGATTTCTTGCAACACCATAGCCCGAAAGTGCAAGCAATCCAAATGGAGTAATAAAGGAAACCATAACAGCAGAGCTTACCGCAGGCATAACTGCCTGAATCGTTGTAGGAACAGAAAGCTTACACATTGTTTTTATATCACCACAATTTACTTTAGAAAAAGCAATCGTGAACATCTTGCTCTTTTTATAATACAGTACCGCATATAAAAGACACAAAACTTCCGAAGCAACCGTAACAATCGCAGCCCCAGCCAAACCGTACATTTTTATAAAGAGCGGGTCTAACATCGCATTAAAAATTGCCGTAACCAACATTCCTTTCATCTGAAAGACAGGATCACCAAAACCTCGGAAAATTGAAGTAAACTGCATGTAAAGAAATAAAGCCGAATTTCCCAACAGGTATATTTTTAGATACAAATACGCATCTGCAAAAATTTCAGCAGGGATACCCATAAGCAGCAGTACAGGCTTTACAAGAATTTCTGAAAGTACACAAAGCGCAATAGAAATTGCAAAGGAAACTGTAATTATTGTTGCAATTGCAGCCTCCAGGCGTTCTTTTTGATTTGCACCCACAAGCTTTGCAACCATCACAGAAATTCCGTTACCTACTCCCATAGCCAAAGAATTCATTATAAGTATAATTGCTGTTCCTGCCGTAAGCGCAGACATCCCCTGTTCTCCAAGAATGTTACCGACCCAAAAACTGTCTACCATACTGTAAATCATGGTGAGCGTCATAGCGGCCAGTAATGGAAGAAACATTTTTAACAAGGAGCTGTTTGTCTTTCCATTTATAAAATCAATTTTGCTAATCATAGCTTTTCCCTCTTTTATTTTGTTTACCTAATATACCGTATAGCTACTAAACACTAACTTATAAAAAAACTGGCTACGAAAATAAAACTGCTTATAAACTTCAGTTATCAAACAGTTTCCTTGCTGCCAGCTTATGTATCGTACCTTATTCACCTTTTGAAAGTATTTCATCAAGCTCCTTTTCAAAGGAATTAAAAAACTCTGTCATTTTAAGAAGATTTTCCTCAGAAAGCGAGCTCATAAGACGCATAAACATATCACTTTGGGCTTCGTGTCTTTTACGATGTTCCAGGCACACCTGCTTGCCCTTGTCTGTAAGAAAAAGACTAACTGCGGCATCAGAATCCGGAGAAACATGTTTTTCTACGACTCCTTTATCCACAAGTTTATAGATCATCTGCGAAACCGCACCTTTAGTAATTCCACGGATCTTTGCAAGCTGAGTAACACCTATGCCTTCCTGATCGCCAATGCTGACTACAGTATGAATTTCTGGTTGCGTCAACAAAAGGTTATCACAATACTTTTGAGGCATTTTTTCAACCTGAGTGTATTTGTGGATTATGCGTTCCCAAAGCCATGCAAAATCTCTAATATGTTCTTTCATACACTTCCTGTTTAGCTAATATAGTGTTTAGTAACTATACAGATAGTAGTACAAAGCTATTTTCATGTCAAGAATCAGCATACATGTTTATCAGATTTTGTATTTTCTGTTTTAGTTTTTTGCGCACATGGTCAGGTTCAATAACTTCGCATTTGTCTCCAAGACTCAATAGCATATCGTAATAATAATCACTGTCAACAAATGGATAATCAACAAGGTAATATTCACCGCCAGCAGCAGTAATGCGGTCAAAAGGACAGAAGTCAAGAATTCTATCCAAAACAGATGAATGTATGCGGATTTTTATATGTATCTGAAAGCTTTTTGCAGTTTCTTCAAAATCAAGGAAAGGCTTCTGATATTCGCGAGGAGTAAATGTTTCTTCTATTATGTTGAGATTTGACATTCGCGACAGACGGAACAGACGATAGTCATTTTTTAGACGGCAAAAAGTCTGGACATACCAGGCACGACCTTTAAATACCAGCTGATATGGTTCTACCGTTCGAGTGGTTTTAGTGCCATGTCCGTCGATATATGTAAAAGTAATCAGCTTATTTTCCTGCAGGGCATTTTTAATAATTTCAATGGCAGTTTTTACGTTGCCGTTGCCTTCCCACGGAGTCAAATCTATGTAAATCTGGCTGGCTTTTAGTTCTACGCTTTTTGCTTTTTCCGATGGAATAAAACTTTTTACCTTTGCAATGGCATTTGCAACTTCGCTGCCACGAACCATTCCCGAAAGATTGGTAAGTCCCATCAAAAGGGCAGACAGGTCATCTGTAGAAAAAATCTTTTTATCTACCTTGTACTGACTCATAATCTCGATTCCACCGCCATTACCAGAAGTAGATAGTACGGGGATTCCTGCCTGATTGATTGCATCAATATCACGATAGATAGTACGCGTAGAAACTTCAAACATCTTTGCAAGTTCCTGTGCACTTATCCGCTCTTTTTCAAGGAGAATCATGATAATGCTTACCAGCCGGTCAATTTTCATCTCAATGCCACCATTTTTTGATAAAACGTACTAAGAATTCTAAATTGTTGACATAGAGCTGTCAACAATCATGGGCTAAGATAGATACATATACAGACCATTTTTTAGAGGGAGAACAGTATGATTACTATTTATGTATACCTGCTTGCAACACTTGCAGATTGGGAAATTGCCCCTGTTACGGCAGAACTTAATTCAAAACGCTTTTTTAAGGCAGAGGCTCCAAAAATTGTTGTAAAAACAGTCAGTCTTACAAAAGAGCCCGTTACAACGATGGGAGGTCTAACAATTATTCCTGACGGTACAATTGATGACATTGAAATAAGCGAAAAAACAGTTTTGCTTTTGCCAGGTGCAGATACTTGGGCAGATACAAAACACGATGCAATCATTCAAAAAGCTTCAGCCTTACTTTCTTGTGGTGGTACCGTTTGTGCAATCTGTGGTGCAACCGTTGCATTGGCAAATGCAGGATTTTTTAACGAGCGACCGCACACAAGCAACGGGAAAGGCTTTTTGGAAATGTTCTGTACTCCAGAGACTTACAGCGGACAAAAATATTATGTAGATCAACCAGCTGTAAGGGATGGTAACCTTATTACCGCAAGTGCTACTGGTGCCTTACCATGGGCAAAATTAATTCTAGAAAAACTCGGTGTATTTAGCCCCGAAACACTCGACTCTTGGTATGCATATTTTACGACTGGTAAACCTGAGTACTTTTTTGCCCTGATGCAATCAATACAAAAAAATAAATAGCAAATGCGCCCAAGGTCATACATCCAGTACGCCCAGACACCCTGGGCGGACACAAAGAGTAGCGATGGTCACAATTCTAGCTAGGTTTAAAAACTCTCCTAGTGCTGTTAAGGTTCTTAACCTAGCGCCGTTAAGAAACTTAACCTAGGCACGGTTAAGAAACTTAACCGAAATAAATCTGTTAAGTTTCTTAACAGGCTTATCAGTATCCGCATAATATGGCTGACAGAAGTATAACGTCGTGGTAGTATGGGGAATACAAAAAATACAGCTATCTTACACTGACAAAAATTGCAGTGTAAGATGCTTACTAAGGATACGGATAATACTTGTTATGTGAACGCCCGCACTGGGGTGGATTAAAAAGGAAATAGAATTTATGAAAAAAAATATTTTTACACTAGTTTTATTCTTGATTACTTCAATCACTTATGCTCAAGTAGCTTCTATTTTTGGAGTAGATGCACAGACTTTCTTAAAAGATGAAAAAAACATAATCAGATATAATCCTTTAAATATTTTTGATAATAAGTCAGACACTGTATTTGCAATAAATAAAAAATCATTCGATAAATCAAAACCAATAATTCAAATTTACTTAGGTAATACGATAGATATAAATGAAATAAAGATAAAAGGCGGATATTTTGA
>JAILIC010000063.1 GCA_024695475.1 Treponema sp. | reverse complement strand
CACAATTTCTACATCGTAATAATGTCCATCTTTTTCTGTAAAACAGACACGCCATTGATCATTTATGCGGATTGAATGCTGTCCTTTTCTGTTCCCAGAAAGTTGCTCAAGGTGATTACTTGGCGGAACTCTTAAATCTTCCAGGCACTTTGCATTATCTATCATCATCAATTTGCGTAAAGCAACTTTCTGAATTGTATTTGGTACAACAAGGCCTGAAACAATATTTGTTTTCAATTATATCCCATAATGCTTGTAAATCTTTATCGTCAATAATTCTCATTTTTTCCTAAAAAAGCAGGCCAGTGCGCCTGTCGTCATAACAATTGGTTGTACCGTACTATTTATTTTGTAAGATTTTCAGTTACATGTATATTCTGGGTTCTTATATAAAAATTCCTTTTCCGAAATAATTGATTTGTTCCAAACTTCTTCTTTCCATTTTTCTTCTGGAACATCCTTAATTGCTACTGAAACGCTTGAAGTTTTACATCCTAATGTTTCTGCAATTACTTCTGAAATTTTTTTAGCACACAATTTCTTCTGATTTTCTGTTCTTCCAGGAAAACATTTGATTTCTACGTGTGGCATTTATTTTCCTCCGATTAAAGCTGGGGTTACTGCTATCTTGTTTAGCCCTAAACTTCAGCTGATTACCCTATATCTAAGACGAATGTATGAATTGCTTAAAGTTTTACACTCCAATAACTTCAATACTCCTAATGATGCAAGCTCTTTTTCAGACATTATGGATTTACCATCTATGAGTGTGGATGTATCTTTTCCTCCTATGAGGACAGGAGCCAAAACTATGTCTACAAAATCAATCAGCTTTTCCCGTAGAAAAATAGAATTCACAGTGCCTCCGCTTTGAACGGTAAGACGTTCGCAGCCAAAATCATTTTTTAACTGGTAAAGACCATTCTTTAAAGAAAATTTTTCCTGATACAATATATGAAAATTTTCCTCATTAACTGAATAAGCTGGATGATTTTTGTTAGATGTCATAAGAACAAATTCTTTTGACTTGGCGCAAAACTACTTTATTCCTCGCTCATCCAAATGTGAATTATCTAGCAAAACAAATGAAACAGGTGTTTTTGGAGGTAAAGTATTTTTGTTTGCTCCCATCTTTTCCTGAACTCGACCTGTATTAAAAGACCATAAATCAGTAGTTTGTTCGATTTCATAGTATTGATGCAGGCCTTCTTTTAAACCTTTGATTTTAGGAAAATCTTTATCTACATCAAGTTCATCAGTCGATCCTGTACTTATTTTTCCATCAACTGATACCAGCATAAACAATGTCGTTATTGGTCTGTTCTTATTTTCCATATTTTGATTTCCATTTTACTATTAAGCGCCCCAGTGCGGGAGTCCGTATAACTACGCACTTAAACGGTGGCGGACTTGACCCGACATCCGATTTGAAGTGCATGTTATACGTTAATATTTTCCTTTTATATATTCCAAACCTTGTTTACCATATTCAACAGCATCTGGATTATCCATATTTAACATGTATTCATACCATTTTTTTGCATTTAGATAATCTTCATCCAATTCATAAGCATATCCCAAGTTTCCAACAACGACATAATCGTTTGGATCAAGTTCTACTGCATGTTTTAATACTTCTATACTTTTTTTATGATTTCCTATTTCGCGATAATAAGTTGCGGCATGATTTAATCCCCAGGTATTATCTGGCTACAATTCTAATTCTTTTTCAATTATTCTTTTTACATATTCTTTATTATTCTCAAATGGATAATATATTCCGCTAAAGCATTCATTTATTACTGAAAATAGAAGATCTTCTCCTTCTTTTAATAATCCATTTTCCTTTGGAGTTTTGTTTTCTGACCATGTCCAGTTATTTTTATTTTTCTTAGATAATTCAATTATTTCTATGAGTGTATTACATGCCAATTCATATTGTTCTGAATAAATATATGCTGTACATTTGCTAGATCTAACATCTAGTCTATTTGGTTGTTTCTTTAACATTTTATCAAAATATGAAACAGCAGTTGCCACATCTTTCAAATCATATTCAACTCTATCATACATTCCATATCGGCCATCTTTCATTTTTCCCATTGTTGGAAAATGCTGCGCATTCCTATGCATGTAATAATTGAAATAATATATATTTATTTCCAGATTTTTAGGTTCTGTTTTTTCCCATTCTTTTAATAGATCAAAACATTGTTCAAATTTGCTATTCTGTAATAATTCTGTAACTTCTGATTTATAATCTTTTCCAAAAAGCTGAATTACTCCAAAAACACAAAATGCAATGACTAATACTTTTCTTTTCAATTTTTTCTCCTAGCGCGCCCAATAGGGCGTCCGTATAACAATTGGTTGTACCACAGCGGGCTTTCGGCTACGAACCTTTGTTATGTGTTTTTATTTCATTGCATCAGCTTTTTTCTGATGCTCCACCATAATCAGATTCCAATAGTCGTGATACTGCTTCTCGTATTCCTGATTTTTTGTCGGGACCCCGGATTTTATCAACATATTTATGATTCTGATATCTTCATCTGACGGCTTTTCTTTTTTCATTATACGATATTCTATATTGTAAAGCATAATGGACAAATAATAATCTAAAGAACTCTCACCGAAATAATTGTTTTTGTAAAGCTGTTTTGTTTTAATAATCAAATCCCAGTTATCGCCCCATATATTTGAAATAGAATGAGCACCAAGAGCACCACGATCTGATTCAAAACCGTATTCAGTAAATGAAATGTCATAAACACCTGCATATAAACTTCGACTTTGAATATCTTCTTCCGTATCAGGACTAGTATCATCTCCATCTTTTGGCGAATATCTGATTAATGTCAATGATGGGTCTGAAATAGAAACCTTGCAATCATTTAAAACTGAATAATAAAACTTACAATATATTCCACCATAATCACTGATAATTTCTGCAGAAGAATTTTCATAAAATCTCAGAAAGGCATATTCATCATATTTTATACCAATAAGCCACATATTATTAACCAGATAATCCTTGAGTTCTCTCTCGTCATTAAGGTTTATTTCCGGGCTTTCCTTAGAAAGATATCCGCCGAATACCCATCCATATTCTGGATTTTCACTTTTCCATTCGTAATGCGGAATTAAAATTTCAATCCACGGAGCTGTGATGCCGTCAATCGTTTCTTCTTTTCCAACTGAAATAATTTTTACAGGAAATCGATGTGTAAGTCCGCAGAGTCTATTTGATTTGAGAGATGGATAATCGCGAACCTTCAATCCGTCTTCAGAATCCACATACATCGTGTCGATTACCTTGCCGTCTTCATAAAAGCGGTTCTTGTCTGCAAATGCTGAAACAAACAGAACTGATAAACTGAATAATATACAAATTACTTTTTTCATTCTTACTTCAAGCGCCCCAGTGCGGGAGTCCACATAACAACGTTTTAAACCGCAGGCAGTTCGACTGTCTGTCGGCTTTGAAAACTGTGTTATGTGTTTCTACTTTGCAAATGTCACTTCCAGATGTTTCTTTTCTTTTACACAGTCAAGAAGATAATAATTAATAATATTCTGATATGGCATTCCTGTTTCTTCTGACATTTTTTTGAAATAATCAATTACCTGTTCATCGAGACGTATTGTAATTTGCTGTTTGAGTTTTCCAACATAAGGATTTTTTACTGCATTTGAAAAATCGTATTCTTCTCTCATTTTAATTTTCTCCATACTGTTTCTTTTCGTTTGTAGTTGCTTTTCGAGCTGAAATGATTCTGATTACTTCATCATTTTCCCG
>JAILIC010000112.1 GCA_024695475.1 Treponema sp. | reverse complement strand
TAATGAATAGCAATTTTCTATATCTGAATCTTCCGCTCTGTAATATGATACTGGATAAACAACCCAAACATCATTTTCAAAATCAAGCCAGCCACCTTTTATGCTCTTATTGGTAAAATGATTTCTATATAATTCTTTGGCAGCATTAGTTAAATCTCTGACGCTTAAAGCTGCATCCGAAACTCTATTAAATTTTCCAAAAGAAGCGATTTCAATTACATTACGCAACATACCTCTGAGACTAGAACCTGGAATTGCATACTTTCCATTTGCTGCCTTGTAATTTTCTAGATAGTCATTATTATCTTTTTTCCCATTTCCAATAAAAATGGGAGTCTTTGCTGTATATTTAACATCTATTGTTCCAGAGATTCCATCTTCAAATGGTCTGTCGATTGAAATATTTGAAGCCCATTCTGGAAATACAACTTTCTGGGCAAGTGGTACAAAGTTATATGGTGCTTTTATCATTATTATTCCTCCGAAAAACCTATAAAAGCTGAGCAATATGGTCTATAACCAAGCTTTGGATCAAGCTTTGAATCAAGCTTATAAAAAACAGCATAGTTTAAATATGTGTTATCATTAATTTTTGATAGCTGTCTTACATTTCGTTTTATAACAAGTTCTCCTTCTTCGGATTCAAGATATGTAATTAAAGCCCAATGCTCTCCATTAAATCTTACAGAAAGAGAAAGTCCATTTGAATTGTAAAATTCTCCAGCTAAAACATGCTCATTACCAACATCAAAATTAGCATTCTGTATTCTCTTTGCAGAACTTGACTGTAAAGAAATCCATCCATCTACAGGTGCAAAATCTTTGATTGCTTTTACCATATCTGCATGATTTTCTATTGTTTTTGTTGAAACATTTATTTTTACTTCAGAAAATTCATTTTCACAACCAGTTTGCTCATTTAGAAAATCCAAATCTCTTTTTTCCATAATTATTTTTCCTCCTTAGCATGATTAAAGCCAAGCCCATGGCCGGAACCGCCACCTAAAGACAATCTTCCTTTCTGCAAATCCTCTAAAGCCCATTCAAAAGCCTTATATTCTTTACTTTTTTCATCAATACTTTTATCTAAATAAATACAGATTTCAAAAGTATTATTAGTACTAACATTTTCTTCCTGAAACAAAGCCCCATTCAACGTACCACCAGTAAATCGGTCTATACTGTTACGAGAAAGCTCATAAGTTTTTGATTCTTCTAAATACAAATCAGAAAACCAAGGCTTTCCAGCCTGACCTTTTTGCTCAGAATTGTTATTATTAGCCGCATAGCCAAACAACTCTGACAGACCATCGTCTTCATAAGCATCATCTAAAGCCCATTTTTTATTAAGTCTTGCAAGATGAAATGCGGATCTATGACGTAATGCACCTTTTATTGCAGTACCAGGGATGGTAATTCTAGGCTTTGATTCAAACTCCCCTCTATCACCATTCCATTTTATAACCTTTTCGCTATAAGGAAGAATATCAGGAGAACGATTTGAATCAAGGAAAGAATTTAACCCACCACCAATTCTAAATCCTAAGGGGAAAAATAGTTTGGCTTCTAATTTCTTTGTATTATCTGAAAAATTAGCAATCGATTCTTTTTTTGTACATTGCTTAAATGATTTTATATCTTCTAGTTTTGATAAATCGTAACAATCATTTGCAGGTTTCTTGATTTCAACAACCTTAATTTTTCCGTAACCAGCTCGACCTGCTGCACCAATTCTAAAATAAGGACTAAACAGAAGATTTAAAATCTTCAACCAATTCTCATTTTCACTATTTTCTGACCATAGACCTATAGAAAACGTAAAACGACTTCCTGAAGGAACAAAATATCGATCAAATTTTCCGTTGTCTTTTGCAATTCCCTTATCAGTAAGATTGACATGGTCACGTTTAAAATCTGGATTATCCTTTATATATAATTCTCTTAATATTGAATCTTTTTCAATTTCTGATCTTAGATAAAACGATTTATGAATACAGCTCTTGGAATCATGAACATAAGCCCATGAAACTTCAAGAGATGATGAGTGCCCAGAACCTTCTGCCTGAAAACCAAAAATTTGCTCTTCTGATTCTTTACCAAATTTATCATGCACTGCATGGCGTAGAATACCTGCAATGGTCGTACCTGGTATAGCAGGAAGCCCATTAGCATCTCTAACAAGCTCTATATCAAAAAAATTACCACTCTTTCCTGATGCAAGAACTAGCGGAGTAACTGCTTCTATTGTAATTTCTGCATAGTAATAATATTTTTTATTCTCTCTACTCATTTTGCATCTCCACTTAACCAATTTGTATCAGCAATTTTATCCTTACATCTTTTTACAAGTTCCTGTAAGGCCATTTTTAGATCTTTATCCTCCGAATTTTTATCAGCAATAAATGCCTCAAGCCATTCACGTAAAGTTTCGCCCTTTGGTGAAGCTTCGTAATTCCATTCTTTATCTGGATTCTTTTCCTCTTTTTTATCACTATTCTTCTTTGTTTGAGAATATATAATTGGCTTTATAATTGGTGAATTTCCATCAAACAATTTTGAATGTAATTCTGTTTTAGTTTTACAAAGTCTTGTAGCTTCAAGAATCCTACCCCACTGAGCATTTCCTGGCCAGAAAATAGTTTCATCATCAAAGGTTTGGAAGATCTTTATTGCTTTACACAATTTCTCAAATTCAGAAACAGCTTTCATAACTTTTTCTTTAACATCTTTACTAAGGAATACAGGTTTTACCCATTCGAGCCAAACTTTCTCCTCCTCAGACAAATCTTGTTTTTTACCATCAGATGTTTTAGATTCCGAGTTTTCGAATTGCTTGTCATTAAAATCCTCTTTTGTAAATTCCTTACCTGCATCGAACACGGCTATTTCCCCAAAGCCTTGTCCTTTTGCATCTCCAATTCCTTTTTTTATAGCTGATAGAACCTTTTCTTTTTCATCTGCAGTTAGTTCCTTACCAGAGTTAAATGTAAAAACACTTCCTTTTGAAATAAGAGTCTTTTGCATTTCAACTTCCTTCCTATATGCATTGTATTGATAAATGCAAGAAGGACGTGTGAAAGATTTA
>JAILIC010000169.1 GCA_024695475.1 Treponema sp. | reverse complement strand
GCATGTGGTATTATGAAAGGTATTGAGGATACTGATATTGCAGCCTTGTTATATCGTGTGCAGAATGCGCATTTGCAATTTATGTTGCAGTCTGGAAAATTTGATTTTGAACAAGACATTATCGATGATAAGTCTTTAAAGATACAGCGATTGCGTTCGCTGGTTTTGCAAGAAGCTGTAGAAAATATTGGTTTTACAAATTGATAGTATAGAGAGCGTTAATATATGAATGAATTATCCCCCCGTGCACGTCGATTAATTAATGTTTTGGCACAGGCAGAAGGTAGAAAAAGTGGAAGCGAACAGTTGCAACCGGAACATGTTTTGCTTGCCTTGTTAAAGAGTGCAGATGGTTTAGGATATGCTGTCTTGCAATTTTTACGAATCAATGTTTTAACATACCAACTGTCGTTGGAGCAGAGTATTACTACAGCTACACCTGTCGAATCTATTGGTGATTTGTTCGTGTCTCGTCGCCTGCGTACGTTGCTGGATATCGCTGCTGTAGAGTCTCGTTCTTTGTCTAATGGCTATATTGGAACTGAACATCTGTTGCTTGCTGCTATACGTGAAGAAAAAAGTTTGTCAGCACTTTATTTTGAGCATGCAGAAATCCCCGTTGATACAGTCCGTTCTGCAATTAAAGAAGTGCAATCAAAGATGGCAACATCATTTGCTGGTGTGAGACAACAGTTAAATGCGCCGGGGATGTTTCAAAGCTTGTATCCAGGTCAAGAGTTTGAAAGGCGGAGACAGACTGGTCCTGTACAAAAGTCTTTTTTATCAGAATATAGTCGAAATTTAAATACACTTGCATTAGAAGAAAAAATCGACCCCGTTGTTGGCAGAGAGTCAGAAATTCAACGGGTGATTCAAATCTTGTCTCGACGAACGAAAAATAATCCGGTTTTAATTGGGGAACCTGGTGTTGGTAAAACAGCGATTATCGAAGGTCTTGCCCAAAGAATTGTTCAAGGCAAGGTACCTCGCATATTGGCAAAGAAAAATATTGTTTGTCTTGATCTTGCTGCACTTATTGCTGGTACAAAATATCGGGGTGAGTTTGAAGAGCGCATGAAAAAGATGATGAAAGAAGTAAATGACTCTAAGAACATCATCCTTTTTATCGATGAAATGCATACTATAATTGGTGCTGGTGGTCCTGAAGGAACTATGGATGCATCTAATATCTTGAAACCAGCATTGAGCCGTGGTGAAATACAGATTATTGGAGCTACAACAACTAAAGAGTATCGGAAATATGTGGAAAAGGATCCTGCGCTTGAACGCCGTTTTCAAATTGTAAAAGTAGAGGAGCCGTCAGTTGCAGATACCGAAAAAATACTGTTGGGCTTGAAAAAGAAGTATGAAGATTTTCATTGCGTTTCATATGCTGATAGTGTTATTCCACTTATTGTAAAACTTGCTCATCGATATATTCCTGAGCGGTATTTACCTGATAAGGCTATTGATATTCTTGATGAGACTGGTGCTGCAAAAAAGATTGTTGATGATACAATTCCTATGGAATTAGCTGACCTTGAAAAAAATATAGAAGCCCTGAGTCAAGAAAAGAAGCTACTGGTGCAAAATCAGGATTACGAAAAAGCAGCACTTGTTCGTGATAAAGTTATTGATATGAAAAAGAAACTTGAGGCTTATAAGGAGTACTGGAGTGATTCTGCAGTAACAACACGAAAACTGGTAACTGATGATGATGTTTGTGCTGTTATTAGTAAGATGACGGGCATTCCATTAGAACATATTGATGATTCTGAAACAAGAAAATTGTTGCATATGGAAAATGAAATTCATAAATCTGTAATTGGTCAGAATGAAGCTATAAAAATAATATCCAGTGCGATTCGTCGAAGTCGAACAGGTGTTTCCTCTGGTGCTCGTCCATTAGGTTCTTTTATTTTTCTAGGTCCGACTGGAGTGGGCAAAACACAGTTGGCAAAAATCCTTGCACGTTTTTTATTTGGTAATGAGGATTCTCTTATTCGAATCGATATGTCTGACTATATGGAAAAACACAATGCTAGTCGTTTGGTAGGTGCTCCTCCAGGATATATAGGTTACGATCAAGGTGGTGTATTGACCGAACAGGTTCGGCAACATCCTTATTCAGTTGTGTTACTTGATGAAATCGAAAAGGCGCATGCAGATGTATTTAATTTGTTATTACAGTTACTAGAAGAAGGTGAGCTCAGTGATAATTTTGGTCATATGGTAAACTTTAGAAATACTGTTATTATTATGACTAGTAATGCAGGTGCCCGAAAAATAACTAATGACAGTAAGGTTGGTTTTACTCCTGCTGCTAATCAATTGATGACTCATGCGGAAATTCAAGCTGATGCGATTAACGAACTTAAACATATCATGAATCCGGAATTGCTTAATCGTATTGATGATATTGTTGTATTTGATGCACTTAATCAAGATGAGGTTGCTGCAATTTTGGATATCCAACTTAAAGAATTGGAGCAACGGCTATCCGAACATAATTTCTCATTGCGTTTGCAAAAGTCAGCAAAAGATTTTTTTATAGAGCATGGCTATGATCCTAGTATGGGTGCTCGACCTATGCGACGTCTTATCCAAAAGGAATTGGAAGATCCATTGTCATTGTTAATTTTGGAAGGTCGTATTGGTGAAGGTGATACGGTAGTGGCCTCTGTAAAAAACGGTGTATTATCACTGAGGGTACAAAGGTGTAAGAAAGTTTCTGTCTCTGAGCCTGTTGTAGAACGAGTTTCGGGAGCTATGTAACGAAATGAAGCTGATGGATATCATAAATACTCGCTTGCTTGATGTCGATATATCGAGTAGAATTAAACGATATTCATGAATTGCTGAGGTATTGAAATGCAGAAAGAATTTATATCATATAATCTTGTTCGTAATAATGCACTGAAAGTTGCACACCGTATTTACAATGATGGTTTTGTTCCAGATGTTATTTATTCATCACTTCGTGGTGGTGCTTATATGGCAAATATCATAAGTGAATATTTTAAAATTGTGCGAAAAGATTTTCATCCAGTGCTCTATGCTGCTGTTGTTGCACGCTCTTATTCAAATGTCCATCAGCGTGAAAGTGTTATGGTTGATGGGTGGACATATGATCCTAAGTATTTAAGACATGGTGACAAAATATTGCTGGTTGATGATATTTATGATACTGGATTGACAGTTAATTCCTTGGTTGAAATTCTTCTTAAGCAGGGAATTCCTCGTAATGATATCAAAGTTGTTGTACATGATTACAAGCATTTTACTTATAGAGAACAACAGGCAATTCAACCTGATTACTGGTGCCGACGTTTTGATATTACCAAGCCAGAAGAAGATCGATGGATTCATTATATGAGTCATGAATTAGTCGGTTTGTCAAAAGAAGAATTGGAAAAGTATTATTATGCTGATGATCCAGAATTGCGGGATATATTGGAACCAATTCTTGGCTAAATAGGATTGTGTGTATGCGTTCAAGAATCAGCCTTGTATTGTTGTTTTGTCTATGCTCACTCTGTTATGCAAAGAATGTGATTGTAAATCCTGTTCCTGGAACATGGGCAAATAAACAGGTTCTGATTCTTGATGTACCAGATAATAGTGAAGCTTTTTATTCAATTAATGGAGCTGATCCGGTAGTTTCTGGTTTTGCTTATGATGGTCCCGTCCTTATCGATGTTACAGGAAATATCGATATTAGAGTTGTTATTCTTGGAGACAAGAAGAGCAAAAATGAGTATGGGGTTTCCTATACTGTTTTAGATGGAAATCCAGCTTCTGGTAATGAAGAATTTGAACGATTTTTGAATACTTTGTCTTTAGATGCACCTATTTCCTACATTCCAGGTACTTCGATAGATATGCCTTCAAGTATCAGGTATGCGGTAGGTGATGGAGAACAAAGATATTTGCAGGGAACAAGTATTTCATTTTCTGCTGATTCTGTTTTTAATGGGTATATTCCTTTATATCTTACATCGGACTGCTCTGCGGTATGGCGCTATGTCATTTATCCTCAGGTGACTCCTGGTGTGTTGCGTCAAAGGTCTGTTCCTTTTTCAATTGAAAATTGGGAAGTATTGCGTTTTACTGACTCTCGCTATATTTATTGTTTAGATGATGGTGTATGGATGCCATATACTGATGTCATTACACTTGATAGATCTGTTGCACATGACCTTAAATGGCAGAGTGTTGATTATAATCAAGCTAATCCTATTTTATCATATCATATACCTGCAAAGCCGCAACTCTGTCAGGAAATGCTCCCTGATGGTTCAATGAAGTTATATTTTAAAAATAACGCTGATTGCACTTTTGAAAGTATTGATGGTTTTTTATCACCAGGAGAGCATAAGACTGCTGTTATTGATACCTTTTATGGTGATGATATGCAGTATACTATTAATCTTAATGTGTATAGTGACCATGTCTTGCAAGGTGCAATGACTTTTTCTTGTACATTGGATAAGCGTCCGCCACGAGCACCTGAGATTGTGGCATCTGGAAATAAGACTTTTTCACGGCAGAATATGATGGTTACCGTCAATTCTGAAGATGACGCTCAGTTGTATTATGCAGTGCGTTCTCCTGTGAGATTAAAATCAGGGTATAGTATTGATGAGGTATCTAATCACTCTTTGTATGCGCTTCCATTAGCAGAAAATGCTTTTATGGAATTGACAATACCCTCTATTACACTGCCGGCTGTTGAAGATTCTGCTGTATACTATTCTATATTGGTGTATGCAGAAGATGCTTTCGGAAATAAGAGTGAAATTGTCGAACAGGGCTATACGATTGATTCATGTAATTTTTATTTTGATGCTGCAGCTGACGCTTTATCTGCAAATGGAACTCAAGAGTATCCTTATGTATCATTTGAGCAATTTCAGAATGAGATTGGAATTTTAAAACCGACTTTTGTTCGTATGTACATAAAAGGTGAGATAAATTTACCTGCAGGAGAATTTTTCCCTTCATACAATTGTGAAATTGTGGGATTTGATGATAAGAGTACTCTATTATTTCAAAAAAATTCTCTCTTTGTATTACGAGTCGGTAGTATGTCTTTGTCCAGCTGTGCAATTAAGGCGCCTACTCATGAAGGTCATACGTTGTTTAAATTAGAAAATGGTGTTTTGCATATGCAGGATTGTTCTGTTTATGCTTCATTTGCTTCTGATGGTGTTATCTTTACTTCAGATTCTTCTATAATTGATGTGCGAAATTCTAGCATCGTTGCACAGGCCGGTGCTTATGCTTCTGTGTTTTCTTCTAGTAATTCTCGTGTCGTTGTTTTAAATGCTAATGTGTCCTCTGTTGCTAATGCGGGCATATCTGTAGCTTTTTCTTTGCAGGAAGGTTCCTTGCAATTGCGGGATTCTGTATGTAAAGTAGTTGGTAAACTTGGTCGTGTTGCTGAGCTGTTTGGTGGGGAAACTCGATTGTCTCATAATGATTTTGTGGCAGAATTAACAGACAGGTCTTCTGCTATATGGAGAGATGATACAGCTCTTGTTTTGGAAAATACTGCTAATGAAATTGAAGGTTTTTGATGTCATTGTCTCTTGTGTGTGGTCTTGATGAGGCTGGAAGGGGACCTTTGGCGGGACCTGTTTGTGCTGGTGCTGTAATTTTACCCGATGATTTTCCACTTACCTGTTTAAATGATTCGAAAAAACTGTCGGTAAAAAAAAGAGAAGCGGCAGAAGTTATAATAAAAGAGAAAGCATGTTGGGGAATCGGAATTGTTGATCACCAGATGATTGACAAAATAAATATTCTTCAGGCAAGTTTATATGCTATGAAACTTGCTTTTGATATGCTTATGTTACATTTTCCTGAATGGTGCAAAAAGAATCGGATAGATGTTTCTGACGTTTCAATAAGTGCTATCGCTGATGGAACATTTTGTCCTGATATTGATGCTGCTTGTCGATGTGAACCAAAGGCTGATGGAACTTATCCAGCTGTTATGGCTGCAAGTATTATTGCTAAAACTCAAAGAGATAGGATTATGACAGACTACGATTTACAGTATCCTCAGTATGGATATGCACGGCATAAGGGATATCCTACAGCAGAACATATTCGTATTTGTAGGGAGATAGGACCATCTCCCATACAGCGTCTGTCATTTAAATATTAATTAGTGGATTCTGATGATTCGTCTGAAGCTGAACGTTTGGAAACTACATGAATTACGCGACCGGTTCTTTTAATACCATCGTTTTTACGTGATTCCTTGTCAGATTCACCTTTCTTGCGATATATTTTTTTGCCTGTGCCATATTTTTCTTCTTTTAAGGCTTTTTTCTCAGCTTTTGCTTTAGAACGTGCTTTTCTATCTTTTTCGATAAAAGAAAGTGATTTGTCCATACCTTGTAAAAATTTCTGCAGGTCATCGGCAAAAATGGCTATTTGATGGCGATCGAAATCAGCACCGTCCCGGCTTTTGCTTTCTACAACTTGCAGAAATACATCTCCGGTTCTGTTCTCTTTTACATTGAAAAAATAAGAGCGATTTTCCAATGTTACTTGTGTTGTAAAAAGTTCACCACGAATTCCCATGGATAGTGTCCTCCGTTGTTTAGGATGATCTTGAAAAATCTAACATATTGTACGTTCTTTTGCAAGATGTTGCAGAAGCATTATTTTGTAAATGTATCACAAATAGATTTTACTGCTGTAAACAAATCTTGCATTGCTGCCTGTGTGGTGTGTGGACCAAAACTAAATCGTACTGCCGTTTCTTGTAAATCTGAAGGAATATGCATCGCTTCAAGTATGGGTCTGGACTTCTTTTTTGCAGAGCAGGCACTGCCTGTTGATATATAAAACCCTTTACTGTCTAAGGCTCTTACCATAACTTGTCCAGGTATTCCCTTAAAAGCTGCTTGTACAATCCAAGGAGAATAGTAATCCTGCATTTTTTCTGCTGTTCTTCCTGCTGGAATAATCATACAATTTTTGAGAGTCTGTAATTGTGCTAGAAAAGAATTAGTATATTCTTTTTGTTGCGTAAACCGTACTTGTGCAGTAGTGTTTGACTTTGTTATACAATAACGTTCCATACACTTTGACAGTGCGATTGCCCCTAATACATTTTCTGTACCACTGCGTATATTTTTTTCTTGCCCACCACCGCGCAAAAAGGGGGTGATAGTATCTCTAGTATAGAGGAGACCGATTCCTCGTGGACCACATATTTTATGTGCACTAAAAGCTGCGGAGTCTATCCCATTATGAGATACGTGTAACGGAATTTTACCAGCTGCTTGTACACAGTCAATATGTAACTTTGGTTTCCGTTTTCCTTTGCTATGTTCAATTAAAGCATCTGCTATTTCATAAATCGGCTGAATTGCTCCAGTTTCATTATTAACAGCCATGATACAAACCATCATCGTATCTTGTGTAATACGAGAAAGAACAGCTTCTTTTGTTATAAAGCCATTTTGATCTGTTGGAATCAATACAATGTTCCAACCGAGATTAGATAATATTGCAGCTTGTTCTCTTATGGCTGCATGTTCTTGAGAGCTTACTAAGATAGTACCAGCTGACGGTCTTGTTAATAAGGATAACAGGGGGATGTGGTCGCTTTCTGTACCGCCGGAAGTAAAATAGAGTGTATCTTTATCTACTTCTAGGGTTTGTGCGCAGAGTTTTCTTGCTTTTGAAAGCATATCTTTTGCTTTCGTTCCTACGGAATGAATACTTGAGGGATTGCCCCAGGCTTCGAGACTTTGCTGTAAGGCTTCTTGTATTATATCACTGTCAGGGGGAGTCGTTGCAGCCCAGTCAAAATAATGTAATGTATTATCGTTTTGTGATGTCATGAGAGTACCTTCAGTATTTCTTTTGTTTCAACTTCTTTTATACAGTTTTCTGCAAGGTTTGTTTGAAGTATGAGTTTTATACAGTTACTGCTATTTTTTTTATCTTTTTTCATTGCTTCTATGAGTTTATTTCCTATATTGGGAACATCTTTTACGCTGTTGTGAATAGGTGCTGTATCCCAGCCATATAACTTCAAAACAGATAAGACAGTGGATGCATAGGATTCGGAACACAGGTGCATGTTTTTACTGAGCTCGGTGGCTCTTCCGATTCCCCAAGCAACAGCTGTACCATGGCTTATGGTTCCTAAGCCTGCAATACTTTCAAGAGCATGACCGAAAGTGTGACCCAAATTGAGGTACATACGGATATTTTGTTCGGTAAAATCTTGTTCTACTATGGAGGCTTTTGCTTTGATACATTCAGAAATTATTTTATGTAAAGCATCTGGCACTCTCTTTTGTATGTCAGCTTTATGTTTTGTGATAAAATCAAACAATTCTGGTGAAAATAACAATGCAGTTTTCACAACTTCTGCCAAGCCGGAGCTATACTCATAATCTGATAGTGATGTGACAAAAGATGGGTAAATATAGAGTGAAGAAGCTGGTAAAAAAGCTCCAATCATATTTTTATAATTATCAAAATCACAACCGGTTTTACCCCCGATTGCTGCATCGACCATAGCAAGAAGAGTTGTTGGAACAAATTCTGCATGAGCACCTCGTTTAAAAATAGATGCTGCAAATGCGGTCATGTCAGTGATAACACCACCACCAATACCAACAAATGTATCTTTTCTGTTAAAGTTTGCATTGATAGCTGCTTTGACAATAGTTAAAACGGTATCTATTGTTTTTGCGCTTTCGCCTGCAGGGATGATAATGAGTTGGTCTTGTGTTGCTGCTGAATTATGGGAAAAAGAATCAATAAAAGGTTTCACCGATGGCAACTGACTAATTGTTACATCAGTAACAAAAAGTCGTCTATTTGTTGATGGATGGTCCTTGAAAAAAAGCCTTGATAAATTTGGTATATCGTCATAAAAAAATATATCAGTTTTTGAGGTTCCCGGATTTATTGGGGGATAAGAAAGTGAAAAATCAACACAACTCATATTGTTGTATATCTTAGTAGCTTTTTTCATCCATTGCAACTAAGTCATCGATTACTTTTTGCAATCGGGTTAATTCTCGGCGAATAATGGTATCATAGTTAAGAGAGCCATTTGAGATCCGTTCTCTTTCATCTTCCATATATTGCAAATCTGTTATATAGAGAAAATTAAAATTATGAGCACTTGCTTTTTCTACCCATAGTTTTGCTTCTTGCCAATAGTATAATCCAGCTTCATAACATGATTTTGCTTTTTCGAGATTACGCAAATACTCATCTTTCCATGGTGCATCGTAGAAATATGCTACCTTTTTATCATAGGTTCTGCCTAAGCGCAGATGTTGTTCGATGAGTTTAAGATTAAGATGCATCATATAAAGATAGCGATATTTTTCCCACTGATTTTTTGTTTCGATTTTGCAATCAGCAAATTGAGGATTGGCAAAATCTGCTTGCACTGCTTTTTCTAGCCAATAAATATTTTCTATGCAGTCATCAGGATACTGCTGATAATGAACATGAAAGAGGCGATAAAAATCTTCTTTGTATTTTACCATGTAGGAAAAACTTGGACAAAGTGGGATACATTGTAAAATACATAAAAACAAACAAATGATAAAAGAATGATACTTTTTCACTTTTTTAATATCGGTAGCTTGGTTATGTAACTCCAGATGATTTGTGCTGTTTTTTCTATAGAGTTTGATGCATCAATATGAACTATTTGCATATCAGGTGTTTTTACTTTATATTCTTCAAAAAGAGAATGATAGGCATTTGAAACTTGCGTTAGAAAATCTACTTTTTCATAAATTTCCTTATCGTTGCCTCTTTTTTGAATGCGATCCAGTGCAATTCTTGGTTCAAGATCAAAAAAGAAAACCAGTTTTGGAAGAGGAAAGGAAGCGTTGAGATATGCTGGTAAATCTTTACCGCCTAGTATTGATTGATATGCAAGATTAGAGAAAAGATATCGATCGGTCAAAACAATTTTGTTTCGATGCAAGTTATCAATAATTCCATTTGGTGAGTAGAGGTGCTCATTTCGATCTGCTGCAAAAAGATAGGTGATTGTATCATGGTGCACTTTAATGTGACCACCTAATACTTGCCTGATAAATTTTCCTGTTTCGTTAGTGGTTGGTTCTGCTGTGATGAAAAAATGTTCGTGTTCTGGTCGCTGGGATAGTAATTTTAGTTGTGTAGAGGTTCCAGTTCCGTCAATTCCTTCAAATGCAATAAAATTATCTAGTAACATATTTATAACCTGCTTTTTTTCCGATAATTTGATAGAATCAAAAAAATGAAAAACCGTTTGCTAAAAACCGGTATCGGCAGCTTGATTTTTACTTTTCTCATAGCATTTACTTTTTCTATGATCCATCCGGTTTATAGCAAAGTTACTTCCTTTGTAACTATCTCTATAGATGCAGCTTGTACCCATATTCGTGAAATGTCTGGGTATACTTTTTCTTATGATTCTTTATCGCCATCTATTTTATCAGGAATCAATATAAAAGGTATAGAGGTCTATGATGCTCTTACTGATAAAAAAATAATAACGGTAAAAAAACTTGTTCTTTCGTATAGCTTATTTAAATTGATACGGGGCGATTTTTCTGATTGTCTTAATGGTATTACCTTGCATGGTGTGACAATTGAATATGATACAGGTATGGCAAAGACAGTTCAGGCAAAAATTGAGCGTGATCCAAATATATCTGAAAACAAAATTGTCTCACTTGATGTTTCTTCCTTTTCGCCTCTTATTGGAAAGGTTATGGAGTATTTTCCGTTTTATATTCATGTAAAGAATGTTACGGTTCATATAATTCATAAAGATATAGATACTTATATAGCATTACAACGGTGTTCTGTTACAAAGAATGGAACTTCGTCTTTAGGTGTTTCGATAGCAGGTAGATTATCTGTAAAAAAAGCTGATTTTTCAATTACCAGTAACCTCAATTCTGCAGTTACTGTTACTCGTAATCTTGATGATAGTACAGTGCGTTTATACCTAACGGCTATATCAAGCAAGCAATTTTATATGCAACGCTTGAATGTATTGTTGTCTTATAGCCATGATGTTATTTTGATAAAAACGCTAAATAATCTTTTTCCTCTCTTTTTTGAAACACGGATTTCGTTACCAGATAAAAAAATAGACTTTTCTGTAAAAACTCAGGATTTGTATCCTTCTCAATTGGCTCAGATAAAAACAACAGTTCCTGCAATAAAAAAGAGTATGCATACTCGTTTTTCATTGTCTGCTGATGGTTCATATGATATTAATTCGGGATTTGTATCCTATACATCTTCAGGATCTATTTTTGTTCCTGACTCTTTGTTGCCAGGCTCTGCGAAAGTTGTTTATGATGTCTCAGGTGATATAAAAGCTATTGCAATACGTGATTTTGAAATAAATGGTAAGAATTATGACACATCCTTTACAGGGGTGTATGATATACATAAAAAACAACCGTCAGGTACGGCAAATATTCGCCGTGTCACTTTGAAAAATGGAAATGTATTGTCTGGTGATGTTTATATCGATGCCTTGGAAACGGGATTTGTTTGCTTTGTACCGCAGTTGTTTTTAGGAGAACAAGTTTTTACTGCTGTACAGTTATCGGTTATTCCATTTGATCAGTCAATTGATTTTGCTTTTGAGGCATATGACTATTCACATTTGGTTTCTGATGATGCTGGTGTAATTTCGGAGCCTGGATTACTTCATGTAGATGGCAGTTATTTGCTTGATACAAACTATTTACAAGCTGGTGTTGGCTTTTCAAACTTCTATATCGATTCTCTTGTGACAACTGTAGGATTTCCTTTGAAAAAGAATACATCTGAATCGCTTTCACGAATTGCAAATGCTGTTGAACCATATATTTTCTCAGGAGATGTATATCTTGCTTCTGATTTGAAAACGGTAACATATAATGTTCCTTATTCTGTTATAGCTAATACAAAAAGGGATGGTCAGATTTTGGCATTCTCTTTAGATGGTACTGATACCTCACTTCAAATATCACGTTTTGACTTGGTATATGGTAATTTGTCACTTGCTATGACAGCAATGGCTGATATTTTGCCAAAAACTCATGAGGTATTTTTTACTAATGATATTACTATAAATGAAATACCTTACACGTTTGCAGGTTCTATCTCTGATAAGTGGATTGATATTAGTGGTGATTACGGGTTTGGATTAACCGCTTCGTATACTCCAGAAAATATAGGATTTTCACAGCCTTTTATCTCTGGTAACTTGCATGTTGAAGATTTACCTATTTCGCTTTTGCAATATACATTTGCATTATCTACAAATATTACGTTTGAAAACTCTTCTGAGGATGGATTTTCTTGTATTATATCTGATTTTACTTTACAGGAACCGTCTGGTAAGCTTTCAATTGCTCCTAAACTGGACTTTGCTGGTGAAGTCAATAAGTATGGAGCGATGCTGACAAGCTTTTCGTATACAGATACCGTATCAGCTTTGAATGGTACAGGAAATTGTCTTTGGAATTTTAATGATTCCCTATTTGACTCAGCAAATATTTCTTTTACTGTTTCGAGTCTGCTGTCTGATGAAATATGGAATTTGAATGGAACGGTAACAAATCCTTCTAAAAAAGACTTTTCAAAAACTATGGTTAAAGAGGATTTGTATATTTCATTAGAAGCAATTGTAAAGCATTTTCCGACTTCCCGTTTTATGAAGGCCCAACGTCCTGAAGATGCTATTAATGCAACAATAGATATAAGCGGAACCCTTGATAATCCGTATGTATCTTTATTTATAGATCACTCTTCGATGTCTGTATTAGGAGCGCCATTGCAATATACCGGATCAGGTGTATTGGAGGATGGTGTGTTGCATTTAGCAGATACCCAGATCAAGTGGGTTATGTTTGATATTTCTGATTTATCGGCGGAGTATCGTTTTGCTGCTGCTTCTGGGCAAGCTTCTGCGACTGTACATACTGCACTTATGAGACAAACTATTGATATGCCAATAAGGATCGGTTTTGACTCGATTACAAATAATTCAGAATCTTTGTTGCCATCATCTTATATTATATCACTTGCTTCTGATTCTATTACTACTTCGTTTTTGGATAAAACGATTTCTGCTGATTTTAGTTTGGTCCGAACAGATAAGCGTTTTGATATATATTCATCAGGAGATATGTCATTATCGGGATATGCATTGGATTCTGGTGAATTACAACTTACCATAGGTGATGGTTTTCCTCTGAAGGCTTCTGTACTTGGATTTATGAGTCAGGAAGGTGTTTTATTTCAGATAGATGACATAGAAGCTGAATTAGAGAATTTTTCGCAGTTTATTTCTCTTCCGTTTTTTAGTGTATATCAGGGACATATTCGAGGTAATGTGACAGTCGCAGGAAAATTATCAGATCCCGATATAAACGGCTCTATGAAAATCCTTAACCCAGATTTTAATCTTCCTATTATCATACCTGATCATTTTATTACACAAGAAATGGCATTGGAAATAAAGGATAATGAAGTAACGCTTCCTGAGACTTTATTTCATGTTGTTGACGTTCCTGTTTTTGCTAGTTTAGGAATTTCTTTTGATAGATGGCATTTTATTGGTCTTGATATTTTTGTACATACGGATAGAAATGTGTATGTTCCTGCTGATGTTGATTTAGGAGATGTACATATTGTTGGTCAAGGATCTCCTGATTTGCAGATTTCAGTTATGGCTGATCATGCAGAAGTTTCGGGGCATATTTTTGCTAAGAATACCACAGTTGATATATCTCCAAAAGCTATTGCAGCTGCGGCAACTGCTGGATCTGCATTTGAAGAGGGAGGGGACTTTTCTATTGAAACCAGTACGGAAGGGTGGAGTTATCCTTTACAAGTTGCTTTGGATATCTCAATGGAACAAAAAGTTCAGGTATTAATAGATCCAATCCTGAGGGGTGTTGCGGCTCCTAATACTGAGCTTTCAATGACCTTTGATAGTTCTGAGAATAAGTTGCTCCTTAATAGTGATATTACATTCCGTGGAGGAGAAATAGTCTATCTTAATAGAAATTTTTATATGAAAGAAGGACGTATTGTCTTTTCTGATAAGCAAGATAGACTTGATCCGTATTTGACGGTACGAGCAGAAACACGAGAACGTGATGAAGACGGTAATCAGGTTACTGTTATTCTTTCTGCAGATAATGCATTACTTAGTAAGTTTACACCGACATTTTCAGCAGTTCCTGCAAAATCTGAAGTTGAAATTATGGAACTGTTGGGGCAGATTATGACTGCTGATTCTACAAACACAAGCGGTTTTTTATTGGCGGGTGGAGATTATGCGATGCAGATTACTGTTATGCGTAAGATAGAAAATGCATTGCGTGATTTAGGTAATTTTGATATATTTTCCATACGTACCATGGTTTTGCAGAATGCGATGAAACGTAGTCTGAGTTCAAACTCTGAAAACGGAAGTACAAATTCTCTAACAATTGGTAACTTTTTTGATAATTCAACGGTTTATATAGGGAAATACTTTAGTAGCGAATTGTATACCGATGCTCTTTTGCATTGGACATATGATGATACAAGGCGTAATGATAATGATACGGTTGGCGGTCTTGTCTTTCAGCCGGAATTTGGTGTGGAATTATCAAGCCCGTTTGTCAATATTCGTTGGAGTATTAGTCCTGATTTGGATTCAATAAAAAATAATCTTTGGATACCTACAACAGCTGTTACGTTATCATGGAGATTTACTTTTTAAGTAAAAATAGGAGCTGTCATGCGCAGACCGTTATTTTGGATTTGCTGTATTGTTTTATTGTGTATTAGTTCTTTTGGTGTTCTTGCAGCTCAAGAGTCTGATAGTTGGTATATTAACAAAACCATATCTTCGGTTAAATTTGATGGATTAAAGAGTATAAAAAAATCGGAACTGGATGGTGTTGTTAGTGGATTTATCAACAAACCGTTTACAGATGAATTATTTGGCAATCTGCTGGATAGAATTTATGCATTGGATTTTTTTGATGATATTACTCCAAGGGCTCAGCATGACCCTGTTAAAAAAGATCGGGTACAGATTGTTTTTGTAGTAAAAGAAAAGCCTGTTGTTACTCGTATTGTTTTTTCGGGTAATCGTAAGGTACGAAATAGTGAACTGCGGGATGTTATTAGTGTAAAAGTTGATGATATTTTCGTAAGTACTAAGGTTTTGATTGATGAACGGGCTATTCGCGATAAGTATCTTGAAAAAGGATACATGGATATAAAAGTTTCGTCTTCTACAGAATTAAAAGATTCGGGTGTTGTGGTCACTTTTACCATTTCTGAAGGATTTAATACTGTAGTTAGTGCTATTGATTTTTCAGGTAATACACTGATTTCTTCAAAAACCTTGAAAAGCAAGTTGAAGATGAAACCTGCCGGTGTATTTAATAAAGGTGCTTTCGAAGAAGCTAAATTAGAAACTGATAAGCAGAATCTTGTAAAGTATTATATGGATTCTGGATATATAAATGCTACTGTTGTTGATGTTGTTCGCACCGTAGAAAAAAACGAAGAAAAAAAACGTAATGAAATGACATTGACGTATGTAGTGCAAGAAGGTGCTCAATATACGTTTGATGAGATTGTTTTTAGTGGCAATACTATTTTTCCTACGGAACAGTTAAATTCTCTCGTAAAACTTCATAAGGGCGATATATTTAATCAGACAAAGTATCAGGAAAGTTTGATGGCTGTAGCTGATTTGTATTATGAAAATGGCTATACCTCAAATCGTTTTGATCCTGTTGTTGATAAGGATGCTGATACCAATACTGTTGCTGTAGTTGTAAATATTAAGGAAAATCCACGTAGTCACGTTGAAAAGGTAATCGTAAAGGGAAATACAAAGACAAAAGAAAACGTTATACTCAGAGAAATTCCTTTGGAATCTGGTGATGTATTCTCTAAGGCAAAAGTTCAGACGGGGTTGCGTAACTTATATAACTTACAATATTTTTCTGCTATTGTTCCTGATATTATTCAGGGTTCTGAGGAAAACCTTGTAGATTTGGTTGTTACTGTAGAAGAACAGTCAACGATCAGTATTGAATTTGGATTGACATTTTCTGGAGTTACAGATCCTGATGATTTACCGTTTGCTTTGTATGTCAAATGGCAGGACTCAAATATAAAGGGAACTGGTAAGTCAATTTCTGCAAGTACGACACTTGCAACCGATAATCAGTCGGTAACTTTAGGATATAATGAAAATTGGTTAATGGATAAACCTATTTCAGATTCAGAATCGTGAACTTTTTCTCACGCAAGTTTAAATGCGTTGCGAACTCATATTGGTCCTGATGGTGTTCTTAATACAGATGATCATCATAAACATTATTTTTTAACGTATTAGTAAGACCACCCGTCAAAGACAAGATTGCCCAATCAGG
>JAILIC010000161.1 GCA_024695475.1 Treponema sp. | reverse complement strand
CAGTCTTCTTATCCTGAATAATTGTCGAAGAATACTGTTTAAATAGGTTAACCAATAAAACACAAAAGAGCGCAACAAAAAAAGCAGCTATACCTGCAATGATAAATTTTGTTCTTTTTTTATGAGCCATTACCTACCTCATACCAGTTTATTTGACATTATTAGCATATCATTTATAATTAATAAATGGTAGGTTTATAGTTTAATTATGTCTGATAAAGTCCTAATTGCTGATGACGATGAAGCTATCAGCAAATTACTCTCAAAAGTACTCCTCTTAAATGGATTTGAGCCCCATACCGTTAATGATGGCTTAAAAGCATTGCAGGAATTAAAAAAAGACACCTACCAGCTCTTGTTGCTTGATGTAATGATGCCTAACTTAGACGGCTTTCAAGTTATCAAACGCATACGTCAAGAAGGTAATACCATTCCCATCATTGTTGTCAGTGGCAAAAACGAAGATTATGATGCACTGTATGGTCTGGACATAGGGGCTGATGACTATATCATGAAACCTTTCAATCCCATCGTATTAGGTGCAAAGGCAAAAGCGCTGGTCAGACGTACCCATATACAAACCGAAGGTTCTGATAACTGTACCAAACGTGGCTGTTTTACTTTTGACAACAAAACAATGCGACTTTATAAAAATGATACTGAGATCATTCTATCATCAAAAGAAAAACAATTGATGAAACTGTTTATCGATTATCCAGATCAAGTATTTCCTAAAAATGTGCTATACGAACAGATATGGGGTGAATTGGTTGTTGATGAGAATGCGATCATGGTATACATAAATCGTCTCCGTAACAAAATCGAAGAAGATCCAAAAAATCCAAAGTATATCAATACTGTCTGGGGTATTGGCTATTCTTTTACCCCCGAAAACGAAAAATAAGTTTTTCGTACTACGGATTTAACTCCCACGTTCCATATTCATCAACAAGCTTTGTCTTTACACCACTCATAGGACGCCAAACAACAGACAAAGCAAAATATGGACTAAAATCGTAATATATTTTAGAAGATGTCCGTACTAATCTTGGAGACACTTTAAATGAAGCTCCAAAATCCCAGTCACATAATTCATGAGTAACCTTGATTGCTAAACTACTCAACTTAAAGCCAGAAGCTTTTCGTTTTGATTCGTCATCAAATCTAAACGAGTCAAACAAATCTCTAAGTATGTTTGTTTCACCCGAAATCCGTGCATCACTATCGGTATACTGTTGAAAATAACGATAAATAACATCATTACGAGATTCTGATGCAAAAGAAATATTAAGAAACTTGTTAATCTGAAACGTAATCGAAGGAATAAACTTAAAATAACTGTTTGTCGGTTGAATATAATCATACACGACACTCGTCGATAAAGACGGTGCCCACGTTATACGCTTTTTCCAATAACGATAATTTCGTTTTGTACTCGCATAGGCAATACTGAGCGAATATGGCTGAAAACTTTTTTCGGTATCCTGCTTCCAGCCGGTTGCTGTATCAACAAAGGTATATCCATAGGTATATTTTGATGTATAGGCTAGCTGTAAATCATACAAACTCACAGCGAGTTTTAATGCATCATTGTATTTTTCTTCAAGATTATAGTTATAGGATTCCGTAAACTTAGCAGCTGAGGTTCCAATAGACAACGCCTGTTTAAAATCTTCTTTTACCCATGTATCATCCGTTGCACTTTTTTGCTTAATACCCGTTTCAAATGTCAATGTGGTATAAGGAAAAGTAAATGCGAGGGTTCCGTAATACTCATCAACCTGTGGAGGCAATGTTGTTGTCAAGGTCAATGACTGTCCAAAGGTATCATCAAGTTGTGTGGCTGCAAGCGTAAGATCCAATGTATGGACTGTAAAAGAGTTTTCATCAGAAACATCAGCGGTCAGATACTCCCATTCAGGATTATCAGCATCGCCAATAAATTCTGTACGTACCAGTTTAATTGAGGTATTCCATGCGATACCTGTATTTTTGAAATGCTCTGTATAATAAAAAGGCTTAATCGAAAGTGTATTGCTGTTTGTCAGATCCATTTTACGAGCTGCATAGTCAGTTTCCTTGATGGACGCAATCGAAGATGAACTATACCCACCATAGTTGGTATCATCAGACAAATAAGGATGCCATTGATATACTGGATTAAATAACAGAGAATCTTTTAACCCAATAAAGCTATCGCGATATCCCAAAGTACTGGTTAACGTAGTCGGTACTTTTACGGTATACATAGTAGAACGATATTTGTTCCAATCAAATGCATCCGGATCGGTAATCCATATCGTAGATGAATTAGCATAGGTAATTTCAGTTGTATATGATGGTACAATACTATATGTCAGAGCATAGGTAATTCCCTTAAGATCAGATAATGGCGATACTTGAAAAGCTATCTCAGGAAGCTTTGTATCACTCTGGCCAGTATTATCATCAGTGTCTTGCTTTGGTGATTCCTCAGTGATAAACTCATCAGGTTTAGTCAAAGGAACAACAAATGACGGTTTTAGATCTGTTTCTTTTTTATCGGTTATATCTTGTTCATAAGAAAACAAGGTACCACTGATTTTACCAGAAAAAGCAATTGGATTTATCTGAGAAGGATAAAAGAATTTTCGTTGCGGTGTATACTTATACCAACCGTCAGAATATGCCGTAGATGTGGTATCAGAGACAATTGTTGTATTTGTCAAACTGTTAAACAGCATTTGCGACGATAGATTCGTTATAGAAATCTGAGAAACATATGGTTGCCACGCATTGGGAACAGGTACATCATACGATCCTGCCACAGACCACGTAAAAGAAGATACCGTATTGGAAGTTGTTTCTTCTTCCGTAGTACTTGTCGATGGATTAGAAATAAGGTAATCAATCCAATCCATAGTTTCATTACGATTACCAAAATCGTATTTAAAAAAGGGATCAGAATACATCGGCAATGATATATTTAGCGTAAACGGACGGACTACAGAAAGTGCAAAGTTTCCACTATAACGAAATGGGGTTGACCAACCTAAAAAATTTGCACGATCTTCGTATATCGTTCCAGATTCTGCGATAGCTAGATAGTTTCCACTTCTGTTAAAAACCGTATTACTAAATCCCAGTTCCAGATTTCCTTCAAAATTAGAAACAGCAGTGGAAGAGTCTTTATATACACTGTCAAAGCCAACCATACCACCTAGGTTTGAATACCAGTCAGCCATGATTTTTGCATAATTAGTAGTATCACCGGTATAGTCAGTGTCAAGATTATGGAGCAACAATCCCTGTAATTCCTGATCTTTCAGTTTTGAGGGTTTTACAAAGCTATAATAGGTACCATCCCCCTCGGTGACATCGCTATCAGTCGATGCATATTGATCAGAAACATCATAAGCTGATAGAGGTTTGCGTCCATAGAGATATGTTGTGGTCTGAATAAAATATCCGCGTCGAGATTCATACCCAAACACAGGATTAAATACCAGTTCATCTTTAGGATACCAAAATCCAGGTAAATACAATAATGGTACATTACCCACATACACAAATGCATTAAAGAAAGCAAATTCCCCACCGGGAAGCATCCAAATACGTGTTGCCTTTATTTTCCAATGTGGGGGATCTTCATTACAAAATGTCAAAGATCCTTTTTTAAATGAAATAGTACCAGAATCATCTCGTCCAAAAACATCAGAGTCTACAATCAAGGTTGAGTCAGATGGTAAATTTAATGAATCTGATTCCGTCTGGACTACCCTGCCATCGTCAAATACGCCTTCAAGTGTTGCCGTGTTAAACAACAAGGTATTTGCGGTAATAGTTTCAGATCCTGCATTAGTACGTTTTGAGTCAAAGGTTACCGAACCTTGCGCATAGATCATGTCATTTTCACGATTATAATTGATTGTATCAGCAGAAATTGTTGTTGTTGCATTACCTTTCTGTATCGTGATAACAACATTACCTTGTAAAACGATAATATCAGAACCATCAAGAATATTTTTTTTACTCCCCGACTGGTGAGCATTTTTTATCGTAACTATAGTACGACCAGTGTCAGAACTTTCCTGTGCAAATATAACAATTGAGCAGGCAAAAAAAAGAGAAAAAAATACTATGTAGGCTTTTAAAAGATATCTCATTCTTTTTTACTTGTTTGTGAGCAACACTACCAGTATGCACATATATACACAATAACTGTGTTATTTATTGCAACGTTGTTTTTCCCGGTCTAATAACTCTTTTATATAATATCCAGTATAAGACTCCTTTACTTGAGCAACATCTTCAGGTGTACCTTCTGCTATAATCTGGCCACCTCTAAAACCACCATCAGGTCCTAAATCGATAATATGATC